>JAIFNF010000112.1 GCA_020047885.1 Gammaproteobacteria bacterium
ACTGGACAATCGTGATGATCAGGAAAATGACCGCCCCGACCACGAAGTTGTCGCCGACCACGAAATCACCGAAGATCAAAATAATCTCGCCAGCATCGGCCTGGAGCAGAATGAGCCGGGTCGTAGCGATATTCAGCGCCAGTCGAAACAGCGTTGTGACCAGTAATACTGAGGGAAACGAAGAAAACGCCAGCGGTGAAGGCAGGTAGATGGCCACCATGAGCAAGATCATCCCGCTGGTCATGTTCACGGCAATGAACACGTCAATCAGGATCGTCGGTAACGGCAGTACGATCATCACCAGGATCATCACGATCGCCAGCGCCAGCATGACATCACTGCGCCGGGTGATGGCTCCGAGTACCGATTGCGCGCGGGCGAGAATCATGAAGGGCTTCCCCATTCGAGATACCGCTGAAAGTTCTCCTGCGCTTCAGCAGCCCGACCCAGCGCCCACAACGCTTTGCCGCGAATCAACAGCGCGGGGGCGTTATCGGGCATCGCGGCCTCCAGTCGTAGCAAGGCATCGGTCGCTGACAAGGCGTCTTCATAGCGTCCGGCCAGCAGGAAGGCGTAACTCAGCGCCCTGAAAATGCTCGCCTTGCCCGGATCGAGTACGGTCAGGGCATTCAGCAGGGTTACTGCTCGCTCGGTCTGTCCCTGATCGAGATAGATATCCGCCAACACCTGTAGGGCTTCGGTTTGTTCAGTGCGCCACATGCATAATTACTCAGGCTTGCATCAACAAGCCGCGATAGTTAGCCAATAGCTCGCGCAATTGCATTTCATGGTCAAGCAGAGCACCGGCTTGCTGCAAGACTGGATGATTTCCCGCGTCGGCCAGCGCGTGTAGATCTCTGGCGCAGTCGCGAATCAGCGTTTCAAAGCGGGCTGGAGCGAGGATGGCGGGATCATGGGGGTGTGGGCTGACAAAATCGCGCAGAGCCTGATCCAGTGATTGCGGGTTGAACAGTTCATCCACCCGTTGCCGGACCGGCTCTCCGGTGAGTTGCGTATCGCGCTGAGCAGGCAAATTTTGCGGTTGGCCATCATAGCGACTGATGTATTGCAACCCTAGATCGGGGCTGAACCCACTGATTTTCTTGTCCATTAATGATCCCTAGGATTACAACGACTCTAAAGAACGCTCGTGCAACCGCGTCAACAATTCCAGCGCCTGTTCCAAAGCGGGCAGGGTCACTTCACGCACCGGCAGACGCGCCAGAAACACCAATTGCGTCTCGTTCTGCAAACCCACTTGCACGCTATACGGCCATTGATGCCGATAGTGGCACCATCGCAGGGCGTTTTTCAGCAGATTCACGGCGTTCCGGTGCTGATCAAAGCTCCGAGCCAGGTAGACCAGCACTGTCTCATCCCGTTCCTCCAGATACAGCGTACCCCGCGCATCAAAGGCAAACGCTGCCACACCGGTATCGGGCCAGCGGAAATCGGTCAAGCCCAGGTTACGGCCAAATTCGGTTAATACCTCGCTGACGGCGCTCATAGTTGCTCTTCCTCCCGCTCAATCGCTGCATCCATGGCTTGCTGAATGGCATCCAGCAACCGGGGCCGCTGTTCCGGTTCGCTGTAGGCTTTTAGGGGAATCATCCGAGCCAGCTCCCTGAATTCACGAAGAAAGTTAATTTCACTACTGATCTCGGACACCCCTAGTTTGGTTGGCAAGGGGGCAATCAGATCAGGACGCAGCCATTGATTCTGCTGCAACTCCAATACCTCTTTGAGCAACTCGCTGGCTCGGAAAACATTGCCGGACGCCCGGTTCCGGGTCACCAGGGTGTCACAGTCTTCCAGTAGACCGGTCAAGACTTCCAGGCGATACAAATCATTAAGCGCGGCGTTCAATTTGTACCGATCAATCGAGGAGCCATCAGCGGCAATGTCCGCACCCAGCGCCTTAACCAGGTACTGGATCGCCTGCGGCAGTTCCGGCTCGCCATAGTGTTCGATCAACTGGCCAAACGTTTGCGACAGATCCTGATAATCCAGCACCGCATCCCGATAGGTATTGCGGAGCGTCTGCAGATCGCCCAGTTGCGCCCCTGCGAACTGTTTGGCCACGCCGGAAACATTCAGCGCCGCCCGAATCGCTGAACCCTGCTCCAACTCCAGTTGCTGCAAGGCGGCTTCAGCAGCCTGAATCTGTTCGGCGGGAGCGCCTTCCGCTTGCAGTGCTTCCAGCAGTGCCTGCAGCGCCGCGTATTCATGCGCGGGTTCCGAGATGTGCTTTTGCGACTGTTTGCGCAGTTCACGCCAGTCCGCCGTGCGCATCCGCAACAGGGTTTGCAGAATCCGCTCAAACTCGTCTTTGTCCATATCGCCGAGCGTCTCCAGCGCTTGCTGGACGTTTTGGATGATCGAGCCTTCCTTTCGAGCCTTTTCCCCCATTTTGCGCTTGGCCAGGGTTTTTTCTTCACCTTCGCCCAGTTGGGACGTCAGTTCTTCGGCGGCGTCCTTCAGGAGCGAAGCCTGATCTCGAATCTGAACGACACGCTCGCCACGATAACTGCCCTCGGCAGCGCTCGGCGATGTCTGTTCGTGGGTATTAAAGTTAAAGCCGGTCAAAATCGGCGCGTCAGATTGAATCGGGCCTGCCATACGATGCTCATTACCTGGAGTTGGGTGTCGATGAAGTATAGTCTGCGGCGCTTAACGAATTCCATCCGGCTGCGCATTCGGTGCCATTCGGCGAACTTGCTCCTGCACATCCTTCAGAGTTTGCAACGCTATTTGTAAAATAGTTGGGTAGGATTCGTCGTCATGGACACTATTCAAGGCGCGCTCAATATCTTCAATTCCCTCATGAAACCGATCATAGGGGCAGCGAGCGTAATGATTCTTGCAGTTCACACATCCGTTCTGGCTACTGGCGCACGAACGCGATTCTTTAAGGTTTGAAAGATTTTCCCGCAAAAGAGTAATGATATTGACCAGCTCATATTTGGATATCTTCTGCATTTAAATGCCTCCATTTCATGCCGCGCCGGTTGATTGATCAAGAATACACCGGCCACCCATTTTTGGGGAGTCGCCGAAGGGTCTGAATCTCTACCCAAGCCGGGTTTTCCAATCGAACGACCGGTTGGCCTGATAATAATCAACCGACGATGGGTTGACCCACGCCATAGGCTAACTAACCTTAAGTAACGTCACCTCATCCAAATCAGGAATACCTCATGTCGAGAACACATTTTGATTCGTTGTTATCGCGAGTTGGCGAGCTAATCGGCGTTCACAACCTCACCGCCGATAGTGATGGTTATTGTCTGGTGCGAATTGATGATCAACTGGACCTGTCCATCGAATTCAGTGAGGATGCTGATTCAGCCATCCTCAGCGCGGCCTGCGGCATGTTGCCCGAATCGCCAGCGCCGGGTCTGCTGGCGGAAATTCTTGGAGCGAACTACTACTGGATCGGCTCGGGAGGCGGCACTTTGGCGTTGCACGGCCACAGCCACACCCTGTACCTGCAATTTCGCGAACCACTGGCGCATTTGGATGCTGCACGGTTGAAAGATTTGCTGGAAGCCCTGGTGATCAACGCCGAAGCGTGGTCCCGGAAACTGGATGACGCTGCCGCTACCCGTTCCACGCCGACGCAAGCTGCCGTCCCGGCCCTGGACATCGACCCCCTCGCCTTCCACGGAATGCGTGTCTAATCAGACCGCTGTTCTACTGCCACCTCATCTAAGGAGTCGCTATGGCCGGCATTATCGACACCGTGCGCACAAACCGGACGCTGCAATATGACAGTCGGATCGGGTTGAACGATCAAGGCCAGGTGCAGAAAGCCGGGCGGCAACACTTCGGCAACGTCTTCGCCCGAGCCTGGGATTGCATCACCCGCAGCAGCGAACAGGTGCAAAAAAATAAGGATGTCGCCCAGGCCTTTGTTCAGGAAATCAAGGAAAAATACGGCAACCAGGTCGCATCCATGGCCTCGCGGGAACTTAAGAGCCATCTGGAGCTGGGTCGCCCGCTGACCGCTTACCGGGTCATGGTCGTCCTGACGCATTCCAACGAGATGCGTAACCAAATCGCCGCCAAAAACGATGGCTTGTTAGCCGATAACCTAGAAGCGATTACCGAACGGGCGCTCAAGGGCGCATTCGGTTACGACAACCTGCCCGATTTCCTCAATACGAAAGTTCTCAAGGCCATGGACCGAGCCATCGTGAAGGATCCCCAATTTTCCCGTGTGGACGGCTCCAGAGACGAACCGAAATTTATCAAGCATTGCGCCTTGATTGGCCAACGCGCTTTGGAGCAGTTCCGTGATGAACTGGCCCTGGGTGAGAGAATGGGCGTTCCGCCAAGTGTCGTCGCTGAACTGCGTAATGCTGATTGCCCGATCAATGAGGACACCCTCCAGCGGCTGAATGTGGAAACCGGCTTCACGCTTGATGATGTCAAATGGCTCAGCGGCCAGGGCATCTCAGTCAGCGATACCCTGATGAAGTTTACGCCCGAAGAAGTGGCGCTGCTGCGCGAGGCGGGTTTGGGTGTCCAGGTCGGCCTCCAGTACAAGGAGCGGGATATCCCGATCCATCCGCGCACGCTGATCGGTGATTACACCGATTCCAACATCCAGGGGAAGCCGGAAGCCTTGCGCGGCGGCGCCCTCAGTAAGCCTTTCGCCGTCAATTACCAACTGCCGACCGGTGAGGCAGACCGGCGGGTCTTCAAGGAAGCACATCCAACAGAAGGTTTCGGGCCGGCAGCAATGGAACTGGGTATTGACCCCAAACACCCGCAGATGACGGTGCGCAATATCGCCACCAAGGTCATCGACGAATTGCTTGGCTTCAATCTGGTCCCGGATACCCGTATCGGCATGATGGACGGCAAGCTCGGGATGGTCATGAGCTTTGCGCATGGCGCTGCCGCGGCTACCCACCAGGAGGTAGACGTTACCGACAGCCAAACAAATGGCGGCGCGGCAGCGGTACGCTATGCAATGGAAAACATCAGGATGGGACTCGCGGAACAGTCCAGTCTGGATGAGTATCTCGAAGCTTTCCACATACGCATTACCGAAGAAGGTCGGCTCATCCAGTCCGAGATGGTCGGAGTCGAGCACAATTTCAACGATCCGGCCCTGCGCCAGGAGTTGGTCAAACTTCAGCTCCTCGACGCCCTGACTGCGCAAGGCGACCGCCACGGCGGGAATTATGTGGTGCTTCAGGGTGAGGACGGCAAGATCAGTCTGCAAGCCATCGATAACGATCAGGCGTTTGGTACGAAATTTGACAACCCTAACGACTTGTGGAGAAACCCGCAGCGGCCGAGCAACTTTAAAGCCGTCAAACTGCCGCCCGTCGTCGATCGGTCGATGGTAGAAGCCTTTTCCAAGCTGTCCCCTGAACAACTGCGGGGCGAATTAGCCGGGCTTTTACCCGACACAGAGATTGAGAAGACTGTCGAACGGCTGAATGTCATCAAGCAATACCTCACCAGCGGCTCGCCGCCGGTGGTGTTGCCGTCTGACGGCCCGGATGACTGGGGAACGGAACAAGTGGGTCAACTGCTCCTCGACCCCACCACCAGTTATGTCGGGCGCGACCAAATGAATTTGGAATTATCCAAACAAGAAGGTTTGCCCATCCTGAACTACGAGGAGGCCGTGCGATGAACGGTCAAGATCTGCTCGCCAAAATCGCGAACGCCTTCCAGGAACAGGGACTTGCTACGCCCTGGATACCGGCCAACCTGGCCCACTCGATGGTTGAACGCTCCTCCGGCGTCTTCGCCAGCCATGCCGGCGAACCACATCTGTACGATCTGGAAGGGTTTGTGACCCAATACCTCGCTGATCCGGTGCCGGTTCCCGCGGTGGCGCTCGGGTTCGCCGGTCACGGCCTAGCCTCCCAGGGCGCGCATTATTACTTGACCGGCCCGCGCTTGGGCATTTTTCTGCAACTGCGCTGGGGTACGCTGTTCGACCAACCCGACGATGATGCGCCGTTCTGGAGCCTGATGGTGAAACAGGCGCGGGAACTGTACACCGCTGCCGATAGCCCTGCCCCCGGCAGCTTCCCGCCTGGCCAGCGACTGGTCGTGGTGGAAAGCTATTTCAATCGGCCACGTTTCGCCTGGGTCGATCCCCAGGCCGAGCAACCGGTGACCTGGACTTTCTTATCGTCACGGGGAGCCGTGTCCCTAGCCGCCATAGACATCAAGCGGCGCATGAAAGCGGCGGCTCCGTTGTCGGTATCCCCAGCATAGACCATCACCCACCGAGGACAACGAAGATGAGCAATAGTCATGCCCACGCAGTATTGCGCGAATTCGGCGCCAAGATCGGCCTGCCACAGATCGAATTTAATAGCGACAACTTCTGTACGCTGGCCTTCGACGACATCATCGTCAATCTTGAACTCTCCGGCACTGGCGACTCTTTGACCTTTTATCTGTGGATCGCCGCCGTTGAAGCGGAACAGCGCCCCGAAGTTGCTCAAGCGGTAGCCGACGCCAATTACCTGTTCTCGGGAACCCATGGCGCGACCCTGGGCATGAGCCGCAGCAGTGGCGACCTGGTGCTGGCCGCCCAGGTCGCTGACGCGACCCTGACCCTGGCGCGTCTGGAGCAAACGCTGGAAAACCTGGTTAATTTGGCGCAAGCCTGGCGTACCCGCTTAGCCGAGGGAACTCTTACGGACACCGGATCGAACTCATCGTCGCTGTCCTTCGGCGCAGATTTCGGCCTGCGTGTCTAAGGGGGACGCCGCTATGACTATCTCCGTCAATGACTTCCGCGTCGCTGCCCAGCAACTCGGCGACAACGCTAACCTGCGCCTCAAGGAAGATGGCACGGGCATCG
>JAIFNF010000224.1 GCA_020047885.1 Gammaproteobacteria bacterium
ATGTCAGACGGCGCGGTCGAGCCTTACTCGGATCACTTTTGGATACGCTACTGCAACCGGTAGCATGTCCTCAAAACCCAATATGAGCCACCCAATATGAGCCATAATAAATACGAGATTGATGCTCAATACTGTAATGATTGTGAAATAAATTTAGAAGAGTGAAAAAACCTATGTTAAGACGCACGCCTACATATTGGCTTGTACTTGTCCAGCAGATAGTTGCATCCAAACTTCCGCTGGTGTTGCCATAGTCTTACCCTCAGGTTGACTCAACGCGGCGTCTAAAAATCATAATCCATGATCAACGGGGCATGATCCGAAAAGCGTTGTTCCCGGTAAATGGCGGCAGTGCGCACCTTGTCGGCCAGTCCGGGCGTGATGATCTGATAATCAATCCGCCAACCGACATTTTTGGCCCACGCCTGACCGCGATTCGACCACCAGGTGTATTGATCCGGTTCGGGATTCACTGCTCGGAAAGCGTCCACCCAGTTCAGCGCTCCAAAGAGTTCATCCAGCCAGGCCCGTTCTTCGGGCAGAAAGCCGGAATAGTTCTGATTAGCCCGCCAGTTTTTCAGGTCGATGTTTTTATGCGCGATATTCCAGTCGCCGCACAGAACGTAGTCGCGGCCACTGGCCTGCATCGCCCGCAAAGGTTCAGCTAGTCGCGCCAGAAAATCGAATTTCACCGCCTGCCGTTCGGGACTGGAGGAGCCGGAGGGCAGATACACCGACGCCACACTGAGATTGCCAAAGCGCGCCTCCAGCCAGCGCCCTTCGGTATCGCATTCCGGCCAGCCCAGCCCAATCCGCACGTCATCCGGTTCCCGGCGAGCGTACAGCGCCACCCCGCTATAGCCCTTGCGCTCAGCGTCATGGTAGTAGCAGTGATAGCCGGGCGGCTGATAGATCGCCGGCGGTAACTGGTGAATCTGCGCTTTGGTTTCCTGAAGACAGACGATGTCGGCGTTCTGCCCGACCAGCCAGTCGAAAAAGCCCTTGCGGACCGCAGCGCGGAGGCCATTGGCGTTGAGGGTGATAATGCGCACGGTGAAAGAGGTCGATGATCGGGTAGCAGGCTCGGGGAGCGGCTATGATACGGCATTCCTCCCTCTCATCACCGGAATTTCCAACCATGCAGGACTATCAGCGGGATTTTCTCAACGTCGCCATTGACCGTGGTGCATTGCGCTTCGGCGAATTTACCCTCAAATCCGGGCGGGTCAGCCCGTATTTCTTCAATGCCGGTCTGTTCAATAGTGGCGCAGCGCTCGCTCAACTGGGCCGTTGTTACGCTGCCGCAATTGAGGCATTCGGGCTGGAATTCGATGTGCTGTTTGGACCGGCCTACAAGGGTATTCCACTGGTCGCCGCCGTCGCTATCGCCCTGGTTGAGCAACAGGATCGTGACGTGCCGTGGTGCTTCAACCGCAAGGAAGCCAAGGATCATGGCGAGGGCGGCCTGATCGTCGGTGCGCCGTTGCAGGGTCGGGTGCTGATCGTGGACGACGTGATGACGGCGGGTACGGCCATTCGCGAAACCCTGCAGCTTCTCGAAGCGCATCGCGCTGCGCCTGCCGGCGTCCTTATTGCCCTCGACCGGCAGGAGCGCGGTCAGGGGGAATTATCGGCCGTTCAGGAAGTCGAGCGTGACTACGGGGTGACGGTCGCCAGCATCGCCACACTGAACGATCTGGTCGCGTATCTGGCCGAACGCCCGGACTATGCGGAACGCCTGGCGCAGATGCAGGATTACCGGGCGCGGTATGGCATCAAATAAAGCAGGCCGGATCAAGCCATTCGTGATCTTCCGCTGAATCTACCAACGCCACTGACGGCAGCATCGCTAGAGGTTCCCGCGTTCCACCGTCCAGCAACGCCGTGGCCTGTTCCACCCAGGCCGCGATCAATTCGGCGGCTGGTCGGTCTTCGCACAGATGGCAACCCTGACCGGCCCACAGCGCCATGAAGTCGGTTAAACTCTGTTCAGCGGCGGCTTGCCGAATATCCTGAGTCAGGAACAGTTGCAGGGGAAAGCCGGGTAGTTCGGCTTCGTGGGCGTGCAATTCATTGACCAGCCGGTTGCGCAACACCCGGCCATGGCGACCGGTGAAAATGCGGGTCAAGGTCGTCGCAATTTCACTACCTTGGCTGAGCAGCGCCTTGTGCGCAAGATGTGCGCCGCTTTCGGGACAGGCCAAGAAGGCCGTACCCATCTGGACGCCGACTGCGCCCAGCATCTGCGCCGCCGCAATGCCGCGTCCATCCATAACACCGCCAGCGGTAATAATGGGAACGGCGATGTGCCTGGCTAACAGTGGCGTCAGGGTCATCGCGCCGACCATACCCTGTTCGGCATGGCCGACAAATGCGCCACGATGGCCTCCGGCTTCAGCGCCCTGGGCGACAATAAAATCGAACCCGCTTTCTTCCAGCACAATGGCTTCGAGCAGGTGCGTGGCCGTGCCGAGTAGCGTGATGCCCGCTTCGCGCAGCAGGTTCAGATAAGCGGCTTCCGGTGCCCCGAACACGAAGCTGACCACTGGGATCTGCGCCTCCAGAATCACCGCCAGTTGCTCACCAAATTCTGGCAATTCCGGCATCGGTGGCGGTTCGGGCGGCAAACCCAGTTCAGCGCGGAAGGGAGCCAATAATTCCTGGGCGCGGGCGATGCGTACCGGATCCAGCTTGGCGGGAGGGGCAGCGGACAGGTTGACGGCAAACGGCTGATCCGTCAGAGCGCGGACGGCAGCAATCGCCTGCCGCAACGGTTCGGCATGGAGATAGCCGCCGGCCAGACAGCCCAGTCCCCCGGCGTTGGACACTGCGGCGACCAGTTGTGGCGTGCCCGGACCGCCAGCCATGGGTGCCTGAATAATGGGATAGCGAAGATGAAGTCGCTCGGTCAATAGGGTATTAGGCCAGTTCATGTAGGCTTGGGATTTCTCGCTGAAAGTAGCTGGAAGATTAGGCGGAATCCCGACCATTCGCCACACCGTTTGTTGACCGAGGACAACATGTCGCCCCATTCATCCGATTCACTGTCCTCCACGGTAGAGGATGTTCGCCCAAAGCCCTGCGCCCGCGTGTTTTGCGACCCGGTGCATTTTTTGGCCTTGGGCTTCGGTTCCGGTTGTGCGCCAAAGGCGCCCGGCACCTTTGGCACACTGGCGGCCATTCCGCTGTATTTGTTGATGCAGCCGCTACCGCTGTGGATTTATCTGCTGCTTACAGCGGCTGGCTTCGCGCTGGGGGTGTGGATTTGCGACCGAACCGCCCGCGATCTGGGCGTCCATGACCATCCGGCGATTGTCTGGGATGAGGTGGTTGGCTACTGGCTGACGATGATCGCTGCGCCGTCCGGCTGGCAGTGGGTCATCGCCGGATTCGCCTTGTTCCGGCTGTTCGATATTCTCAAACCCTGGCCGATCCGGCAGGCTGATCGAAAGGTAGGCGGCGGCTTCGGCATCATGTTTGATGATGTGCTGGCCGCCGTTTATGCGTGGCTGGTCTTGCAGGGATTGGCCTGGTGGTTACGCTGATCCTGAGTGCATGCGAAACTACGCAGGCGCAGTTTTAAAAAGCGACCGACAGTTGGCCGTAAAGGTTGTATCTGTCAGTCTGGTCAGCGCCGACCAAGGTCATCCCAGCGAGAGAGAACTGCGCCTGTCGGTTGAGCGCCAGGCTGACTCCGCCGGAAATCCGGCCATAGGTCTCTTCAGCCACATCGTCCAATGGCGTGGTGACCACAAAGTCCGGCGAGAAAGAAAACATGGACTCGACCGTATCCTCGCCGCCAATACCGAAATCCCGTTCAAGTTCGAGTTTAAGGTAAGAGCGGACCGGATATCCGCCCAGGGTATCCTGACGATCAAGAGCGGCTCCCAACGACGCGACGAAACTTTCGCGATCCTGCTCCCCGATCCCTTGCGTCAGTAGTGGACTGCCCTTTTCCCAATAGGCGTCAACGCTACCCTTGGCATAACGGGCGGTCAGGAAAGGTCCGAAACGCAGGTTATCCTGTTCAAATAAATAGCCGCCTTGCAAACGCCCGGTATAACTCCAGCCATCGGTATCCGCTTCTACCCGGGTGGCGCCACTGAAGCGGTTGGATGAAAAATCAACCGTGCCGAGCGTTGCAATCACATCGAGGTAATATTGCGATTGCGAAAAGGAGCCGAAACCACCGATTTGATAGCTGGTGGCGTCGACGCTACCCAGTCCCTGGTGAATATCGCTATCCGAGTTTGCAAAATTAACGGCGATGCCCAATGTGCTCATGGGATTGATTCGAAAATCCGCGCCCAACGTGGCCGAGCGAATGCTCTGCTCATATCCCAAGGCTCCTAATGTACTGTCCCGATCCGCCTGTCCATAGCTTAATGTGGCAAAAAAGGGACTCGATGAACAGACCGGGTCGTGTTTTACCGGGCTGCCTGCGCCATCTGCTCCAATAGCCAGTGGTGGCTGATCCATGCAGAATCCAGAGCGCCCCTGATCCAGCCGATTCTCTAGCACAGACGTAAAATGCAGGGAGATATCTTCCAGCAAACCGACATTGACCCGGGACACTTCAGGCGCGAAGATGAAATTTTGCGCGACGGTCCTGGCTTGATCAAAAGTCAGATTGCCAAACTGATCGGCGATGGGATTGGTGTCATTAACCGCGGTTTGCATCGTGAATAAAAAATTGGTCGCATCTAGTCCCTCTCCCTGGCGAGCATCGATGGTCTGTACATCCTGTTCGGTACTCGCCACCTGGATAATCATGGCTCGATTGAATAGACCGGGTTGACGAAGAATAGAGATCTTGTCATTGCCAAATTGAATAATCGCCATCCGGTTATAGAAACCTGTCTGCAAGACTGCTGAATCCGAACTAACATTGTCTTCGACAATACTGACTGAATTGGATACGTTTTCTTGGGTAATCGTAATCGGCGGCGTCACGGACTGAAAATCAGCCCCGTCAATGCTCACCCGTGAATCCGCTAGTGCTATAGCGGAGGAGATACAGGAAAAAGCAGAAATCGCGAGAACCTGGAATCGTGACACTGAATGCGCTTTCAACATAAGCAACCTCTGGGATATCCGCGTATCGATCATCATTCGAGAAATTAGCCACGAAAAAACACGGAAAATTCTTTCTTTTTCTGTGTCATTCTGTGTTATTCCGTGGCTAAAATTCTCATGTTTGGCTGGAGTGGGGATGGGGATCAAGGTCTGGGGAAAAGGGGGCGCATACGGCTGCGCATACGGTCTTCGAATTCATTAGCCGTCGGAAAGTCGGTGCCCCCGTTACTCGTCCTCCGGGTAGACGGACAATAATCGGTGTAATCCTGTGAACCGTGCGTAAAACGATCTCGGCCAATCGGTAGCGTGGCATTACCCGAGGATTCGCGACCGGGCGGGATAGCACTGTACTGAGTCGTGTTATCCGGATCATCAGGTGTTTTGACCGCGCCGATTTTATCGGGATCACGCCCTTCACTTTGCCTGAATTCCCTGGCGGTCGAAATGCCGGAATCCGGTTCATTAGTCTTGCTGGCCCGTGGATCATCGACACGATCTTGCAACCGGCGAGTGAAACGATCCTGGTCAATCGAGGGTTGTGTCGCGCCGCTTCCTGAAGACCTGCGACTTCCCGAGTCGCCACTGCTCTGAATCGTAATATCGGTATTGCGGCCATCCCGGGTGATGATTTTTTGGCCATCGGGCGTTTTGACAACCTCGGTCGTCCTCGGGCCACTGCCCCCGCTTTGCCGGATAACCGAGGTCGAGTTGCCCTGTTGGTGAACCTCGGCAGCAGTGCATTCAACCGCGTTGAAAGTCATACCGAAGAGGATGGCGATGTACCCACGATAAATTGCATTCGACGAAGCCATAGGTCGCTCATTCCTCCTAATATTAGTGAGTGTCGCCTGGCTGTCTGGAGTAGCGCCGCGGCAGCTTTAGGGACGACAAAAAACAAGACTCGCCTAGGTTCGCGAAAGATTGGATTCAGTGATCTGTTCCCAGTACGGCCTACTGCTGGGGATTGGATTCAGTGATCTGTTCCCAGTACGGCCTACTGCTGGGGTTGTCTGACCCGATTAGCGCGTTCAAAACGACTCTGGTCGAGTTGTGGTTGGGCAGCACCCTCCTCCGAGAGCCTGCTGCTCCCTGAGGCATCACTGCTTTGAATCGTAATATCGGTACTGTTGCCATCGCGGGTAATGATTTTTTGGCCATCGGGTGTTTTGATGACCTCGGTCGTACTCGAGCCACTCCCGCCGCTTTGCTTGATGACCGTTGTCGAATTACCCTGCGGATGGTCTGTAGCCCCACATCCAGCTAAACCAAAGATCATGCTGGAGAGGATAGCGATGGGCCAGCCATTCACCTGACTTGAATAAACCATGTTGCTGACTCCTTTATACCGGGATGCCGCCTGTCTACCGACAGCTATGTTCGACTTGGGATAACGCGCCACTGAGGATATTACCGCTGTGGTGCGGGGCGCCGTTGCTGTGCGTCATAGCCGTACTGGATGACTTGGTTATCATTGACATCGCCGCGTTGGTAGGTCTCGGCCTGATTGTTCTGTCCAGCCTGCATGGTCCCACTGTAGTTCTGACCACAATTCTGCTGGACACGCGAATGATTATTCTTGTCGATCTGGACATTGACATCGACACAGGGGCGGTTGCTGTTGTCACGCGCGGCCTGGCTATAAGCAGATGCGCACGGAGCTAAAAGCACAACACTCAAAAGAAAAGGCAGTGTTTTCATTTCAAATTAGTCCAGGGGCATGGTGAAAGGGGCCGACGCCTCGCTCTCAGACGACGGC
>JAIFNF010000104.1 GCA_020047885.1 Gammaproteobacteria bacterium
GCCATGATCACCAGTGGCGCCAGATAAGAGCGGAATTGCGCCACCACCAGCAGGTAAATCAGGATCATTCCCACCCCGTAAGCAATGCCCATATCGCGGAAGGTCTCATAAGTCATCTGCCACTCACCGTCCCATTTCAGACTGTAGCGGTAGGGATTATCCGGCTGGCGAATGAAGAATTGCGCCAGCGGTTCACCAGCAATAGGCAGTTCCTGCAACTTGGCGAAGATTTCAAACATCCCATACAGCGGACTGTCCAGCGGGCCAGCCATATCGCCGAAGATAAACACCACCGGCAATAAATCCTTGTGATAAATCGCATTTTCACGAGGTGCCGTCTCAACGTCCACAATTTCCGACAACGGCGTCAACCCCCCGCCCTGACTGCGCGTCCGCAAATTCAACACACTGGCAATAGCTGCCTGATCAGCCACCGGCAATTCCAGCCGCAACGGGATCGGGTACTTGGCCATTTCGGAATGCAGATAGCTGACATCTTCACCCCGCAGCGCCGTATTAATATCCGCCGCCACCGCCTGTTGCGATACGCCCAGCAGCGCCGCCTTGGCTCGGTCAACGTGGACAATCAGCCGCTCCGAAGGCGTCTCCACCGTATCATCCACATCCACAATATCCGGCGTTGCGCTGAACACCGCTCGCACCTGTTGCGCGGCATTAATCTGGCCGGGATAGTTCAGCCCGTACACCTCCGCGACCAGTGGTGCCATCACTGGCGGTCCCGGCGGCACTTCGACGACCTTGACGTTGGCATTATATTTCGCCCCAATCTCTTGCAACGGCCCGCGCACCGCCAGAGCAATCGCGTGACTCTGGCGGTCACGATGTTTCTTGTCCACCAGATTGACCTGAAGATCTCCGACATTCGCGCCCGCCCGCAAGTAATACTGCCGTACCAGACCGTTGAAATTGATCGGTGCCGCCGTTCCTGCATACGCCTGATAATCAGTGACTTCCGGCACCGTGGCCAGATGGCGACCCAACTCGCCCAATACCCGCGCCGTTTGCTCCAGCGTCGTCCCTTCCGGCATATCCACAATCACCTGAAATTCCGACTTGTTATCGAAAGGCAGCATCTTCAGCACCACCAGTTGGAAATAGGCCAGGCTGACCGAACCGCCGATCATGACCAATACCGACAGTCCCAACACCCAGCGCAACGGTCGCCCCTGCTGCCCGCGCAGGAACGGGCCAATGATGCGGCGGAACAGGCGGTGAGCGAAGTCTTCATCGATCGGGGATTCGGGGTTCGGGGTTCGGGGTTCGGGATGCGCTGCGGGTTCCTTGCGCCCCTTCAACACCTTATAAGTCAACCACGGGGTGAATATGAACGCGACCGCCAGCGAAATCAGCATCCCCATACTGGAGTTGATGGGAATCGGACTCATGTACGGCCCCATCAGCCCGGACACAAACGCCATCGGCAGTAACGCCGCAATGACCGTGAACGTCGCCAGAATGGTCGGTCCGCCCACCTCATCGACTGCCAGCGGAATCGCCTCGACCAGCGAGCGCCCGCCTAGATGCAGGTGCCGGTGAATGTTCTCCACCACCACAATGGCGTCGTCGACCAGAATGCCGATAGAGAAGATCAGGGCGAACAGTGACACCCGATTGAGGGTAAATCCCCACGCCCACGAGGCAAACAGGGTAATGGTCAACGTCAGAATCACTGCCGCACCGACAATGAACGCTTCCCGCCAACCCAGCGCTAACAGCACTAAAACAATGACCAGCGCCGTCGCGAACATCAGCTTGGTCATCAAAGTCATGGCCTTGTCATTGGCCGTGACCCCGTAGTTGCGGGTCACCGTAACGTTCACCCCTTCCGGGATGACGGTTCCCTTCAACTGCTCCACCCGCTGCACCACCTGATCGGCAATTTGCACTGCGTTTTCACCGGGCTTCTTGGCAATAGCTAAGGTGACTGCGGGAAATTCACCCTGCACATCAATGCCATTTGCCGCCGCTGCCGACCCGGTTCCCAGCCAGACATAACGCTCCGGCGTATCCGGCCCTAGTTTGACCTCGGCAACATCAGCCAGATACACCGGCGTGTCTTGATGCAGCCCGACCACCAACTGCCCCAATTCCGCCGGATCCACCAGGAAACTGCCCGCCTGAACGGGAATTTCGCGGTTATCGCCTACTAACGCGCCCGCATCCGCCGAAGCGTTAGCGGCCTGTAGCGACTGGCGCAGATCCGCCAGCGACAATCCATAACCGGACAATTTGGCGGGATCAAACTGCACGCTGACCACCCGATCTGGCTGACCAATCGTGTACAAATCACGAGTACCCGCGACCCGTTTCAATTCCGTTTCCAGGGTATGCGCCACCCGCGCCAGATCATCGGCGCTGCGCTCAGTATCCTCAGTCCACAGGGTCAGACTGACAATCGGCACATCGTCAATGCCCTTGGGTTTAACAATCGGTTGCCCCACGCCCAGGTTAGGCGGCAGCCAGTCGGCGTTGGAATACAACTTGTTGTACAACCGGACAATGGCATCGGTGCGCGGCTCGCCCACAAAAAATTGCACCGTCAACACCGCCATGCCGGGGCGGGACACCGAGTAGATATGCTCCACGCCTTCGATTTCCGCCAACACCTGCTCCGCCGGACTGCTGACCAGTTGCTCCACCTCCCGAGCCGTCGCGCCGGGGAACGGGATGAAGACGTTAGCAAAAGTCACATTGATTTGCGGTTCTTCTTCACGGGGCGTCACCAACACGGCAAACAGACCCATTAACAACCCGACCAGCGCCAGCAGGGGTGTGATTTCACTGAGCAGGAATTTTTTGGCAATCGCCCCGGACAGACCGAGACGCGGTTCGGCAGCGTCGCTCATGGTTGTGATCCCCCAGCCTGCATCCGCTCCTTCAGATACACGCCCGCCTGAATGGGATCGAGCGCGACCTGCTCACCCGCATCCAGCCCGGCCAGAATGTCCACTGGATCGCCGGTCACACGCCCCGGACGCACCTGCCGAAAGTTGACTTGTTCACCCTTGACCACATACACCGCGCTCACTTCACCGCGCTGAACCAATGCAGATCGGGGGATGGTCAACCGCTGCGCATCCCCCACCCGGAAAGCCGTTTTAACAAACATGCCGGGATATAAACCCTCGGTTTTCTTCGGCAAGTAAACCCGCACTTTAAACACATTGCTTTGCGGGTCTGCGTAAGGGAAAAAGATCAGCTTTTCGGCAGCGATGCCCTTCCCGCCATGCAGTGGCAACACCCGCGCCTGCTGGTACTGGCGAACCGGTTCAATCAACCGTTGCGGCACATTGACAACGACCCGCAGTTCATCCAGCGAAAAACCGGTCATCAGTGGCTTGCCGGGTTGAACGCTCTCACCGAGTTCGACATGACGCTCCAGCACAATGCCGCTATACGGCGCGTTAACGATGGTGTAGCCCAACGATTCCCGCGCCTGAGCCACTCCCGCTTGCGCTGCTTCCAGACGGGCTTTGGCCGCGCTCAGCGTCGCTGTCGCGGAATCCATTTGCGCTTTGGCCACCAGTTGCCGTTCATACACGCCGCGAATGCGTTGATATTCCGCCTCGGCTTCAATAAACCGGGCTTCGGCTTCACGCAAGTTGGCCTGGGCGGCTTCCAGACCAGCGCGCTGTTCAATATTGCGGATGCGGACAATGGGCGCACCCTGCACCACCATATCGTTGACATCGACCATGATTTCCTCAACGCGACCGGCGGTCTGCGCAGAAACGGTGCTGCGGTTGATCGCCTCAACCACCCCATCGAGAATCTGCTCATACGGCAGCGTTTGCCGCTGGACTTCGGCGACCGGAAAGGGCGGTTCAGCCGCTGGCAGACTTGCCGACAGGATCAACAGTAACCCGCAGAAGAGCAGTCGGAACAAATAGATAGGCTTAGGCATAAGAGTCCCTCGTCGAGACGGATCAGCTTGGAATTTCTGTATATTAGAGAATTCTAATATTTTCACACGCAATGGACAAGGCGTTACATCTATCGGTTATCACTGAGGGGATTTCCTGAAAAGAGAATACCGGCATTAATCCTCACTCCAGCCAAACGTGAGGATTTTAGCCACGGAAAGACACAGAAAAATCACGGAAAATTCTTTCTTTTTTCAGTGTTTATCCGTGTTTATCCGTGGCTAATTTCTGGAATGATGATCAATGCTCGATATTGTTTTTATGAGAAATCACCCTAGCGCTCCAGAATGCCGATCAGAATCGACAGTATCTCTTCCAGATCGGATAACAGCGTGTAGGCATTCATATCTTTCTGCAGCAACTTATCGGTTCGATTTAGTACGCCAAACCGCCATACATCGCCCAATGTCACTGCGCCATATAACAGAACCTGTTCATTTGGCAATAGCTTGTCCAAAGCAATCAATTCAACTGCGAGTTGATTAAATCCGCGTTCCATATCACCTTTTTTAGCTTCAATAATAATAAAGTTGCTGATCAATTTAATCAGATAATCAATCGTTCCACTTAAATTTTCCCCGGCGTCCAAAGGGTATTCAACATCAATTTCCGCCTGGATATATTCAAGCATTTCCAGTAACAGGGGCGAAATATAAAACTCTCTTCTCGCCGCTTCAGAATTCAGGGAAATCAGCGGTAACTTCTTAATGTAGGTTTCACGCAATCGCGTCAGAGGGCCGACGACCTGCGAATATCTGGGAAGCTGCAACTCGGCAAAACCGTACTGATAACCAAACTCTTCAATAATTTCACGGGTAGGATAATTGAACTCAAAATAGTCAGAAAACGTGTATTTTTTCCCTTCTTTAAGTAGCTTACTCATCGCTTGTTTCCCCAAACGATCAGTCAAACCGTATTGACTGGCTTCTTCAGCAATATAAGCCAGTATCGCTAATATCTGTTCCAGTTCTTTCAAATAATACTCTTCTGTGTCAATAAATACTTGATTTCCCTCAAGCCGAATGAATTTCCAGCTACTTCCACTCGTCACTGTGCCATAAATTTGCGGAAGATTTTGATGATCACGCTCATTAAAAAAATGAGCCGCAACCATAGTCGCTACACATTGCCCCAGCGCTTCAATAATATCTTCTTTCTTCGCCTCGATAATTGTCAAAATTGGTGCAGAAATATAATACTGCTCAGCATTAAGACTAATCAGATAATCACAATATCCATCCAGACCCAGCGCTGAATCAACATCCAATCTTTTTCCAGAAAATAAACTAATTTTTTCACTAAGCCGTTCCTTGAGTTCGAACAGAATTGGCGCAATAATCCATTCAGATCTTGATTTTTCTGTATTAACCGACAATGCCAAAGGCACATATTTTTTAAGCGTTAATTTTAAAAAATCACTAATTTCAAAAGGCTGAATATTCTGATCTCGAAAAAGATTGACGTTCTCAATCACTGTCAATTTAAATTGATCCTTGACTTTTTTTAAGGTAAATCCACTGTAAGCCATTTAAATTCTCCTGTTAATTGATCAACAATACCGGAATCAGCAACGCTACCATTTCCATCAATTCACAAACCGCGCCCAAAGTATCGCCGGTTGTCCCGCCCAACCGGTTCATCATGCTCCGGCGCAATCCCAGAAACCCAATGCCCAGTACCCCCAGCAAAACGCCACCTGACTCTCCTAGTAATACCACTGTCACCACCGCCACCAGCAAGGCCAGTCCGCCACAACGCCACCGGGGCAAATAATGGGCATAGGGCGAACCCAGTCCGCCAGGCCGCACATAAGGCGTGGTCATCAGCACGACCACCATCACCGTGCGACCCAACACCGGCACCAGCAGTAGCCACCAGAAAGCTTCTCCGACCAGCAGCGCCTGCAACGCCGCGAACTTGGTGAGCAACAGCAGCACGACTACCACAATCGCCAACGGCCCACTGCGTGGATCCTTCATAATCGCCAGGGTGCGCTCCCGGTCGCCCTGCCCGCCAATCCAGGCGTCAGCGGTATCCGCCAACCCGTCCAGATGCAAGCCGCCAGTCAGCCCGACCCAGACCATCAGCATCAGCGCCGCCAGCACGCCCGGATCGACCTGCGGCAAAACCGTGTGCATCCCGGCCAACAGCCCGCCAATCAGCAGGCCGACGACCGGAAAAAACAGCACTGACCTGCCTAATTCTTGCGGTTGCGGGGGCGTGGTCAGGGACGGAACCGGCAACCGGGTGAGCAGTTGCAAAGCCAGCGCGAAGGCGCGAATCATCCGAGGCGGCCGTTATGAAACACCAGATGCGGCTCGGACTCCGGATCACGATGCACGCGCATCCGAGTGAGCGAGGCAAAAGGCGCTTCCATCCGCCAGATGCGCCGAATCGGCATATCCAGCAACTGACGCAATACCATGCGGATCACCCCGCCATGCGTCACCAGCAAGATATGCCGACCCCGGTATTCTTCCAGCAGCGCGTTCCAGGCCTGGCTAATGCGCCGGTCAAAATCCACGACTGGTTCGCCGCCGGGAATCGGATACGCCACCGGGTCGCGCCAGAACTGACCCAGCGCCTGTGGATCCGTCTCATGGACGTCCGCAACCGAACGCCCTTCCCAGACGCCAAAGCTAATCTCGGTGAACGCCGGGACGATGTGCAACGGGCCATCCAGCCGCTCCGCCAGTTCCTGGGCGAACGCCGCACAGCGAATCAGCGGCGAGCTGATAATCGCCTCCCATTCCCGATAATCGCCGACCGCCGAACGCATCTGTTCCCAACCGCGCACACTCAGCGGATCATCGACCGACCCCCGGAATTTCTGGCCACCGTCCGGCTCGCCATGCCGCAATAAATCAACCACGGTGAACTC
>JAIFNF010000080.1 GCA_020047885.1 Gammaproteobacteria bacterium
GCAAGCGGCGCAACGCGGCTTGCGGGCCGTGCAGACATACCGGCCATGCAGGATTAACCAATGATGAGCATCCTGCCGAAAGGCTTCCGGCGTCACCTTTAAAAGTCCCTCTTCCACCTCGCGCACGGTAGTCCCCGGTGCCAGCCCGGTTCGGTTGGCCACCCGGAAAATATGCGTGTCCACCGCAATGGTCGGTTCGCCGAACGCCGTGTTAAGAATGACGTTCGCGGTCTTTCGCCCGACCCCCGGCAACGCCTCCAGCGCCGTCCGGTCATGGGGCACCGCACCGCCATGCCGTTCCAGCAACAGGGCGCAGGTTTTGCGAATATTGGCTGCCTTGGTGTTGTACAGGCCAATGGTTTTAATGAAGTCCTTTAACCGCGCCTCGCCCAACCCCAGCAAGGCCTGTGGCGTATTGGCGACGGGAAACAGCCGTTCGGTGGCTTCATTGACCTTTTTATCGGTCGATTGCGCCGACAGGATGACCGCCACCAGCAATTCAAACGGCGTGAGATAGCACAATTCCGTCGTCGGCTGGGGACGGTCCGCCTGCAGGCGGCTGAACAGTTCCTGGACTTGTCCAGCGTTCATCGATCAGGGTTGGCCAGTGGCTTTCGGCGGGTTCTTGCCGGCGGCCAGCATTTCCGCTAACTGGGTCGGCGGCACATAACCGGGCAACATCTCGCCGTCTTCCAGAATCATGCTGGGCGTCCCCCGCACCCCGAGTTTTTGCCCCAGTTCGTACTGCGCCTGCACCTGATTGTCGCAAGTCTTGTTCTCGATCGGCTCGCCCCGCTTGGCCTTGGTCATCGCCTCCGCCCGGTTGTCGGCGCACCAGACCGAAACCGCCTTGTTGAAGGATTCGGAGCCTAAGCCCTCACGCGGGAACAGCAGGTAGCGTATTTTGATGCCCTCCTTGTTATATTCCGCCATCTGGCTGTGCATCTTGCGGCAGTAACCACAATCAATATCGGTAAAGATCGTCACGGTGTGCTTGACCGCGCCTTCCGGGGCGAAAACGATCATGTCCTTCTCACCGAGCGCCGCAATCGCTTTGCCGCGCAACTCCCCGCGCCGACTGTCGGTCAAATTGGCGCGAGAACCCAGGTTCAGGATATCGCCTTGCACGGCAAAGCGGCCATCCGCGCTCAGATACAGCACCTGACCGCTGATGACCACCTCCAGCAATCCCGGAATCACGGAAGGCGTGACGCTATCGGGTTTTGCGCCATTCAAGGCGGCTTGCAATTGGGTGAGATCCGGTTGTTTGAGGGTGGCGGCGGCAGGATTCGGCGCGGCTTCCGGTTGGGCATCGTCAGCGGCCAGTGCGCCCGTCGCATACAGGGCCGCAGCAATCAACAGGGTTTTACGCATTTCAATGATCCACGTGATGGCGAAGGAATGATGAATTCAGAGTTTAGCCCAAAGTCAGGGTTCCACAATGATCAAACGGCGAGAGAAGCGCCAGCCGGGTTGATGCCGGGGACTGCGCCGCGCCGCCAGGATTTTGCTTTCGCTTTACCGCCGGAACTGATCGCGCAACACCCGCCAGTCCAGCGCAGTGACAGCCGGTTGCTGACCCTGGAGGGCGCGACCGGCATACTCGGCGACCGGCTATTCCGCGAATTGCCGACTTTGCTGCTGCCCGGTGATCGGCTGGTCTTCAACGATACGCGGGTCATTCCGGCCCGGTTGTCCGGACGCAAGGCCACTGGCGGGCGGTTCACGTTGCTGGTTGAGCGCCTGCTGGACGAGCACCGGGCGCTGGTGCAGATTCGCGCCGGCAAAGCGCCCAAACCCGGTGGACAGTTACAATTCGATGCCGGCTTTACTGCAAGCGTTCTCGGTCGTCAGACCGACCTGTTTGAAATCCGCCTGGAGGGTGAAACCGCGTGGCTGCCACTGCTGGAGCAGCATGGCCGATTACCATTGCCACCGTACATCACCCGTGAACCGACCGAGGCCGACCATGCGCGTTATCAAACGGTTTACGCCCGCTGGCCGGGCGCCGTCGCCGCGCCTACCGCCGGTCTGCATTTCGACCAGACGCTGTTGGATCAGTTGGCGGAACAGGGCGTCGCACAAACTTTCATTACTCTGCATGTCGGGGCCGGCACCTTCCAACCGCTGCGCGTGGAGCGGATTGAAGACCATGTCATGCACACCGAATGGCTCGAAGTCAGCCCGGCGGCGTGCGCGCAGATTCGGACCACGCAGGCCCAGGGTGGACGCATTATCGCCGTGGGCACTACGGTGACGCGGGCGCTGGAAACAGCGGCTGGGGAAGATGGCGTTCTGCAACCCTGGACGGGCGAGACGGACATTTTTATCTATCCTGGCTACCGCTTCCGGTGCGTCGATGCGCTGATCACCAACTTTCACCTGCCGGAATCGACGCTGTTGATGCTGGTTGCCGCTTTCGCCGGTCATGCCGAAGTTCTGCACGCCTACCGTCATGCGGTGGCACAGCGCTACCGGTTTTTCAGTTACGGCGACGCCATGTTCCTCACGCGTCGGCCCGTCGCTTGAAATTTCCCACAGCGCCTATAGAGTCACCTCTATCTTTTCAATGGAGTCCATAGCCATGAAACGTATTTTGCTGTTTGTCACGACCAATCTGGCGGTGGTGGTCTTGCTGGGCATCGTCGCCCGTTTGCTGGGCGTCGACCGCTTTCTGCACCAGACCGGCCTGAATCTCCCCGGTCTGCTGATCTTCTCGGCGATCTTCGGCATGGGCGGTTCCGTCATTTCGCTACTGATGTCGAAATGGGCAGCAAAACGGTCGGTGGGTGCCGAAGTGATTGAACAACCGCGCAACCAGGCCGAGAAGTGGCTGGTAGACACCGTTCGCCGCCAAGCGGAAGGCGCGGGTATCGGGATGCCGGAAGTCGCGATTTACCACTCGCCGGAACCGAACGCCTTTGCCACCGGGGCCAGCCGTAATAATGCCTTGGTCGCGGTCAGCACCGGCCTGCTGGAACAAATGAGTGCTGAGGAAGTAGAAGCGGTGTTGGGTCACGAAGTCAGCCACGTCGCGAACGGCGATATGGTGACGCTGACTCTGCTACAGGGTGTGCTCAATACCTTCGTCATCGCCCTGTCGCGGGTCATCGGCTACGCGGTCGATCAAGCACTGTCGCGGGGCCAGTCATCACGCGGTCCCGGTATCGGCTATTACCTGACCAGCATGGTTATGGGAATCCTGTTTGGCTTCCTGGCCTCGCTGATCGTGATGGGGTTCAGCCGCCATCGGGAATTTCATGCGGATGCGGGCGGCGCACGGTTGGCGGGGCGCAGCAAGATGATCGCCGCACTGGAGCGATTGCAACAGTTGCATGAACCGTCGCAACTGCCCTCGCAAATGGCGGCTTTCGGCATCAATGGCGGACTGGGGGCTGGCCTACGCAAACTGTTGATGACCCATCCGCCGCTGGAAGAACGGATTGCTGCATTACGGCAGGGTCAGGCGGCTTGATGTCCGATCACTGACCGCTCACCCAGCGTACTGACGGAAATCGAAGTCCAGATGTTCGCTGGCGTCCGCCACCATGGTGCCTTGCACCAGGGTGACGCCAAATTGCCAGATACTGGCCATTTGTGGCGCGGTGGTCACGCCGGCGGCGACCACCCGGATGTTCAGATCGTGGGCCTGTTGCGCCAGACCGGCCATCGCCTGCCGACTATTTTCATCCTTGGCCTTGGCCAGGCGCTCAATCAGGCTGCCATCCAGTTTGATATAGTCCGGCAACAGTTCCCGCAACAGGCGTTCTGAATGCGGCTTGCCGCCAAAATGGGATAGCGCCAGGCCACAGCCCATCTCCCGCAAATGGCCTCGTAACATGCGGGTTTCCTCAAAGGCCTCATCGGCGTCATCTTCCTTGATTTCGAACACCAGCAGCGGACAAGGCAGCCGACTTTCCTTGAAGCGCTTGATCAGCCAGTCGAGAAAACTCTTGTCGGAAAGTGAATTGCGTGACAGCCGGACAAACAGCGCCGGCGGTTTTTCGCCGCGTTTGTGCATTTCAATCAGTGCTCCCATGCCCCGGAGGATGGTCCATTTATCCAGGGTGTTCATCATGCCATAGCGCACCGCAACGCCGCCCAGCTTGTCGATAGGTTGATGATGGCCTTCCTCATCCACGAGTCGCAAGTAGACTTTATAGCGCGCTTCTTCGGCGTTTTCGAAGCTTACGATGGGTTGGAAGTTCAGGGCAAAGCGACCCTTAGCCAGTGCTTCCTTGAGCTGGCGGATGGCCGCTTCATCCGCTTCAACCAAGGTGTCCGAGACGCCTTGACTGCGCTGGCTTTGCTCGGTGGGCGGCGTATAGATCTCAACCTGATTGCCGCCTTTCTGGCGGGCGCCTTCGCAGGCGCGATCAGCGTGCGACAAAATTTGCAGGACACTTTCATGTTTGCCATGCGCATCGTAGACGCCAATGCAGCAGGTCGTCGTGAACAGTTTGCTGTTCATTTGGAAGCTGTGTTCAGCAACGGTTTGGCGAATGCCTTCCGCTAAAGCTAGTGGATCCGTCGGCGAGCGAGTCGGCAGATAAACCACAAACACCTCACTGGCAAAGCAGGCCGCCATATCATCCGGAGCGAGCATCGGCTTGAGGAGATTGGCGGCTTCGCGCATGAACACTTCAAGGGCGTCAAAGCCCATGGTGTAGCGGATGGTGGAATAGTCCGTGAACAGAATGTACAGCACCGCGCCATCATGGTCGATTTCCAGCGACTCCAGGAAAAAGCGCCGACTGTAAAGTCCCGTCACCGTGTCAAACTTCAGCATCTCCTCCAACTGCTGGTTATACGGACTTTTTTCCGGCGTCGCGTCACGGACGATGATCTGGGTGCAGGGTTCATCGTTCATCCGGGTCGGGGCGCATTCCAGCAAAATCGGAAAGGTCTGGCCGTTACTGCGCAACCCCACTAGTTCCACCGGCTCGATGGCCTTGCCGGAACGGATACTGCGGCGCAGTACGCTTTTCAACGCGTCCCGGTAGCCGGGAGGCACCATGTGCATCAACTGGATATGAGCCAGATCTTCCTTGGCGCCATAACTGAACAGGCGCAAGTAGGCCGGATTAGCGTAGGAATGAACGCCTTCATGAATGTAGGCTATGGCTTCCTGGATATTTTCCAGCAAAGCCTGGGTGCGCACTTCGCTTTCCTTGAAGCGCACTTCAAACGACTGTTGACGCTTGCGATCCCGTAAGTGGCCTAATTCCTTATGGATCGCCGCCACCAAATGATCGGCGTCGTCGAGATAGAAATAATTGTCAGCGCCTTCTTCCAGCAGACGGGCCGGACGGGGTTCCTGGCGATGATCGTCATCGACCACCGCGATGATCGGAATATCGACCTGGGCTTCGGTCACCATCAGTCGCACCTCGGCGATGGTCGGCAAGCCCTCCGCCAGGCGCAGCAGAATTAAATCCAGTGGTTGATAATCCACCGTGCTGCGGATTTCTTCGGCCTGATCCGTCTGGGTTAATTGGATTCGATAGCCATCGCCGGACAGGGTTTTCACAATGTGCTCGATATCGGATCGCGAGCGATCCACGATCAACAAATTTACAAGAGACGGCTCAGACACGCGTTCCAACCTCTGCTGGGGGCCAAGACCTGAACAGGAAACCGGGCGTCATCAGTGGCAGGCCTCGATCGGGGTTTTGGCCATCTGTCCCGATTGTTCCCGCACCAGCCGGGGCATCAGATAGCCCGGTAATCGCTGACGCAACGTGTTCATAATAGCTAATGCTGCAGGTTCTTTCACTGCAAAATGTGCCGCACCGGCGACTGGGTCCAGTAGATGGAGATAGTAGGGCAGTACGCGGGCGGCAAACAGTGTCTCGCTCAGCGTCGCCAGGGTGTCCGGCGCGTCGTTTACCCCACGCAGCAGCACCGCTTGATTGAGCAGGGTGACGCCAATCCCGGCCAACGCGTTCAGAGCGACATTCACCGCTTCGTTGATTTCCTGCGGGTGGTTGGCGTGAATCACCACCACCCGCTGCAATCGGGTTTGACTCAGTACGTCCAGCAACCCGGCATCGATGCGTTCGGGCAACACCACCGGAATACGGCTGTGGATGCGCAAGCGTTGCAGATGTGGAATGCGCTCCAGCGCCGCCAGTAACCCGCTCAGGCGCTGGTCGGACAGCGCCAGCGGATCCCCACCACTTAGAATCACTTCGCGGATGCTGGCATCGCTGGCCAGGTAAGCGAGGGCGGGCTGCCAGCCGTCTACGCCCGCGTGGTGTTCCGGGTAGGGAAATTCCCGGCGGAAGCAGTAACGGCAATGCACCGCACAAGCTCCCGTGACAATCAGCAGGGCGCGGCCCGCGTATTTGTGCAGAACGCCAGGAACAACTTGCGCCGCCTGCTCATTCAGTGGGTCGACGACAAATCCCGGCGTGGACTCCAGTTCCTCGGCCAGCGGGAGTATTTGCCGCAGCAGTGGATCATTCGGGTCGCCCATCCGCATCCGGGCGACGAACCCCCGCGGCGCTCGCAAGGGGAAACAGGCGGCGGCGACCCGGGCGGCAGGCAATAGAGCGGGATCGAGATTCAGCGCCCGCAGCAATTCAGCCGGATCGCGGATGGCGTCGGCGATGGCGGCTTGCCAACGCGGAGTCTGACGGGAAAGCCCCTTTGCAGTTATCATGTCGGGTTTTATGATCCATACATTCGAAATCAAGGCGGGTTTTACATGGCGAACTATAGTACCAATGAATTCAAGAGCGGGCTGAAGATCATGCTGGATGGTGATCCCTACGCTATTGTTGAAAATGAATTTGTCAAGCCGGGCAGCACCATTGAACGCACCTTCAAGTCCGGCGATACGGCGGAAGGCGCGGATGTCGTCGATGTGGAATTGCAATATCTCTACAGCGACGGCGAATACTGGCATTTCATGGATCAGCAAAGCTTTGAGCAGTTGACCGCTGACGCCGCCGCGATGGGTGATGCGGCGCAATGGTTGAAGGAAGAAGCGATTTGCCAGGTGACGTTGTGGAATGGCGTCCCCCTGAGTGTCGCGCCACCTAATTTCGTCATCATGACGATTGTGGAAACGGACCCTGGCCTGCGTGGCGATACCTCGGGTGGCGGCGGTAAACCGGCCAAGCTCGAAACCGGCGCGGTGGTTCGCGTGCCCTTGTTTGTCCAGAGTGGCGAGGTCATCAAGATCGACACCCGCACTGGCGAATACGTGTCCCGGGTTAAAGAATAGGGAAACGCGGTGATGACTCCTCCTTACACGATCAATGATCTCGAACATGCGGATACCGATCATGCAATTCAGGTGGCTGATCGGGTCTGGTGGGTCGGGCATCAGCAGGCCGATGACATTTTTCAATGCCATGTTTATCTCATTGAACAGGGCGATCAGTCGATTTTGTTCGATCCCGGTTCGGTGCTGACCTTCCGGCATACCCTGCGCAAGATCGAAGAAATCATCCCGTTTACGCACATTCGTTATTTTGTTTGCCATCATCAGGATCCGGATATTACCGGCGCGTTGCCGCTGATCGATCAACTCATCAGCCGGGACGATGCGGTGCTGGTGACGCACTGGCGCACGCAGATGCTGGTTAAGCATTATGGGTTGCAGCAACTGCGATTCTGGCTGGTGGAGGAGCACGGCTGGAAACTGGCGCTGGAGGATCGTGAAGTCGATTTTATCTTTACCCCCTACGCCCATTTTCCGGGGGCGATCTGCACCTTTGATCCCGTCACTGGGGTGCTGTTTTCCAGTGACCTGTTTGGCGGACTGACGCCCGAGTTTTCCCTGGTCGCCCGGGATGAGAGCTATTTTGAGGCGTTGCGGCCCTTCCATGAGCACTACATGCCCAGTCGCGATATTCTGGGCTATGCGTTGCGGGCGATTGAACGCTATCCGGTGCGGCTCATCGCCCCGCAGCATGGCTCAATCATTCCTGAACGGCTAGTCCGGTTCATGATCGATCAACTGAAAACCCTGGACTGCGGGCTGTATTTGATCGCGCGCGGCGATACGGACATCCAGAAGCTGTCGCAGCTCAATCAAACGCTGCGCGATATTACCCACACCATGCTGATCTACCGGGATTTCCGCGACATCGCCAATAGTCTGCTGGAGATCACCCAGCGGATATTGCCGACGACCTCCCTGGAATTCCACGCCCGATTGGATAGCGAACGGGTACTGCACCTCTCTCCGGAGAGCCGCTATCGGGGCGTTGAAGAAATCACGCCACCTCCGTCTGTGGCGCGGATTCTTGACCTCGATCACAAACAATGGCAGGCGCTGAACACGGCCAGTGCAGCGGAATTCATGCTGGCCAGCGATGACGATCAGTCGCCAACATTGATGGTTCCCCTGTTTTCACCCGCTAAGGGTACCGCGCAGGCGGTGGCGATCATTCATCTGGACAAACCGACGGTGGCTAATGACGATCTGCGGCAGATCATTGAACAGATGAGCGTCCCTTTGCAGGTGGCGGTGGAGCGGGAAGTCATCTATCGCCAAATGGATTTGGAGCGACAGCAGATTTATGAGCGCTCGATTCGCGATCCGTTGACCGGCCTGTTTACCCGCATCTATATGCAGGAGGTCGTCCAGCGACTGTGCGATATTCAGGATCGCAGTCCCGGTAATCAAGTGGCGGTGCTCATGCTGGATATCGACCATTTTAAGAGCGTTAATGACACCTACGGCCATAACCAGGGCGATGTGGTGTTGCGGCAGGTCGCGGGGACGATTTTGGAGACGGTGCGGAGCAGCGATATTCCGGTGCGGCTCGGTGGTGAAGAGTTCGCCATTTTCGTCGTGGGCGAGTCTGTCCTGAATGCTGTGCCGTTCGCTGAACGGTTGCGGCTGCGGATTGCGGCGCTGCGTTTCGAGGTGCCGATGGCGGATCGGTTGGTGACGGTCAGCATCGGCGTGGCGATGCGCCAAGTGCAGGAGGCATTGCTGGATTTGATTCAGCGAGCCGATACGGCGCTGTATGACGCCAAGCATGGCGGACGCAATCGGGTGTGTATGGCGTCGGAAACGGTTATGCAGCGCCCGGCGGCGTAGTCATTAATTTTCCGCAGATGGCGCAGATGACGCAGATGACGCAGATGACGCAGATGACGCAGATGACGCAGATGAGCCTCATGGCTTCTTCCACGTGGCGGCCTGGCGCTGATTGGGCCACGCTGTGGTTACGGGCTACATTACTGGCGCGTATCCGGGCGTTCTTTGCCGTGCGGGAGGTGCTGGAAGTGGAAACGCCCCTGTTGTCAGCTGCTGCAATCACTGATCCGCATTTGGCCAGCTTCGCCACCGTGTATGCCGGGCCGGGGCCGCGCTATGGCCAGACGCTCTATTTGCACACTTCGCCGGAATTTCCCATGAAGCGGCTGCTGGCGGCAGGCAGTGGTTGTATCTATCAAATCGCCCGGGTGTTCCGCGATGGCGAGGCGGGTCGTCGCCACAATCCTGAATTTACCCTGCTGGAGTGGTATCGGGTCGGCTTCGATCATCACCGGTTGATGGATGAGGTCGCGGAATTGGTGACGGGATTACTCAGTGATCGGTTGCCGTTGGCAGAGCCGGAACGGTTGAGTTATCGCGAGGCGTTCGAGCGGCATCTCGGTTTGAATCCCCATTGGGCGACGGTGGCGGAACTGGCGGATTGTGCAGAACAGTGCGGTGTAGCCATCCCGTCGGGTATGCCGGTAGAGGATGTTGATCCGTGGCTGGATTTGCTGTTGACGCAGCGCATTGAGCCGCATCTGGGGCAGGGGCGGTTGTGCTTTGTGTACGACTATCCGGCTTCACAGGCCGCGCTGGCTCGGTTGCGTCCGGGTAATCCCCCTATCGGCGAGCGCTTTGAGTTGTACCTGCACGGGATTGAATTGGCCAACGGCTTCCACGAACTGGGCGATGCGGTGGAACAGCACCGCCGTTTTGAAGCGGAGAATGCGGCGCGGCGGGTTCAAGGTTTGCCGGAGATGCCGGTCGACGAGCATCTGCTGGCCGCGTTGGCGGCGGGATTGCCGGAGTGCGCCGGGGTGGCGCTGGGTATTGACCGACTGGTGATGCTGGCAGCGGGAAAGACCTCGTTGGCCGAAGTGCTGACGTTTCCGTTTGAGCGAGCGTGATTTGCCCGGAGTGAGCAACTGGATGACCATCATGCACGACATACAAGCCTATTGGCGAGAACTGGACGAACTGCATCGGATCGCCGGCGTAGATCATGAAGGCGCGTTATCGCAGGCGTTCGCCGGGTTGTTGAAAGCCCGTGGGGCGGAACAGCAGTTGGTGTTGTCGCAACAACATCCGTTCACGACGCCCTCGGGTAAAACCTTGCGACCCGATGGCGGGTTGCTGGACCGGGTGCGGCTGGTGCATGGCTGGTGGGAGGCCAAGGATTCCCAGGATGATCTGGATCAGGAGATCGCCGCGAAAATCGCCAAAGGCTATCCCACCGACAATATCCTGTTCGAGGACACCTGCACGGCGGTACTCATCCAGAACGGTCAGGAAGTGCTGCGAGCGGCCACGACGGATGAGACCGCGCTGAACCGGTTGCTGGAGCGGTTTTTCGCCTTTCGCCCGCCGGATGTGGCGCATTTTGATCAGGCGGTCGCCCGGTTCCGCAACGAACTCCCCACGGTCATTGCCGCGTTGAATGACTTGTTTGCTGAAACCCTAGCGCAGCATCCGGCGTTTCATCAGCGATTCACCGCCTTCCTGGCGCAATGTCAGCACACCATTGGCGGGCGGGTCACGGCGGAGCAGGCGCGGGAGATGCTGATCCAGCACATTCTGACCGAGCAGATTTTCCGCGACATTTTCCCGGTCAGTGAATTCCACCGCGCCAATCATCTGGCGATAGCGTTGACCGAGTTGGAAAGCGCCTTTCTGCGGGGCGAAACCCGGCGCAATCTGCTGATGCGGCTGGAACCGTATTACACGGCGATTCGGCGCACGGCGGCCGGGGCGATTTCGGCGGCGGAGAAGCAGGAATTTCTCAAGGCGGTTTATGAGGATTTCTACACGGCTTATAACCCCAAAGACGCCGACAAGTTAGGTGTGGTGTATACGCCGGGCGAAGTGGTGCGCTTTATCATTGCCGGGTGCGACTGGTTGGCGGAGCGCCATTTCGGCAAAGGGCTGGCCGATCCGGAATTGGATATTCTCGACCCCTGCACATTTACGGGGCGACCGGGCGGCGTTAGTGCGCAAATACAGTGATGAAATTCATGCCAATGAAATGGCCATTCTGCCGTACTACATTGCCTGTCTGAACATTGAACAGACGTATGCCGAACTCACTGGAACGTGGCGGGAATTTGTTGGAGCCTGTTTTGTGGACACGCTGGCCAACTGGGGATTTGCGTTGACCCATCGGGGTGCCCAATCGGATTTATTTGGGGCCTTGACGGAAGAAAACCGGCGACGGATTCAGCGCCAGAATACCCGGCGCATCCCGGTGATTTTCGGCAACCCGCCGTATAACGCCAATCAGCGTAGTGAGAATGACAATAATCAAAATGAACCGGCACCGATAGCCGACGCCCGCATCAAAGAAACCTATCTCGCTGAAAGTTCGGCCCAAAAGACCAAACTGTATGATCCCTATTTGCGCTTTTTCCGCTGGGCCAGTGACCGGATTGGTGACGAAGGCATCATTGGTTTGGTCACCAATCGCTCTTGGCTCGATGCCCGGCAAGCGGACGGCTTTCGTAAAATCGTCGCCCGGGAATTTCAGGAAATCTGGGTGATTGATCTGAAAGGCAATGCCCGCACCAGCGGTGAGCGTCGGCAGCGGGAAGCCGGGAATGTGTTTGATGACAAAATCCGGGTAGGCATTGCCATCAGCTTTTTCGTCCGCAACCCAAAACGGGAAGGTTGCGAGATTCGCCATATTGCCCTCGATGATTTTATGACGGCGATGGAAAAGCGCCGCTGGCTGGCGACGCATCCCTTGCGGCAACTGGCGCGGGATGGCGCATTAGCCCGCCTGCGCCCGAAGATTCACGGCGGCTGGATTGATCAACCGACCGCGGACTGGTCCGCTTTCCTGCCGGTCGCCGATAAAGCCGTGAAAGCCGGTCAGTCCAAAGCGGCGATTTTCCGGCTGTTCGCCAGCAGCATTAAAACCAACCGCGATGAATGGGTTTACGATGTCGATAAAAAGCAACTCCGGCGCAAGGTACAGTATTTCATCGCGGCGTTTAACCGCCAGATCGCCAGTGGCATTATGAATCCCGAAACGCTTGATTATTCGATCAAGTGGAGTAGTACGCTAAAAACCCGGAATAAACTGCCCGCTTATTCAGCGAGGCAGATATTAAAATCGCTTTGGCGGCCTTTTGTGAAACAGTATTATTACGCAGAAAAGGCGCTCAGTGACCGCTTAACCGCATTACACTATCAAATTTACGGAACGGATCTGAAACAGACTAATCGCTGTATCGGCATCTCTGGCGGTTCCGCGATGAAGCCCTTTCAAGCGTTGGCATTTAATGGATTAGCCGATTATGAATGTGTTGAAAAAAATCAATTACTCCCACTCTCGATTTATGCTACCGATGGTTCCCGGCAGGACAACATTACCGACTGGGCATTAGCGCAATTCCGCACTCATTACGCCGATTCCACTATTGAAAAGCCGGACATTTTCAATTATGTCTACGCCGTGCTGCAGAACCCGGTCTACCGGGAAACCTATGCCCTCAATCTCAAAGCCGCCATGCCGCGCATTCCGTTTTATCCCGATTTTCGCCAGTGGGTCGCCTGGGGGCAGGCGCTCATGGATCTGCATACCGGATTTGAGAACGTGGAACCGTGGCCATTGGTGCGCCGGGATGACCGAGTGGTGTCAGTGCCTCCCAAACCCCGACTCAAGGCGGACAAGACCGCGGGCATCATTGAAATCGACAGTGTGACCCGATTGGAAGGCGTCCCTCCCACCGCCTGGGATTATCGATTGGGCAATCGCTCGGCGCTGGAGTGGATTCTGGAGGAATACCAGGAAACCTCGCCCCGCGATCCGACCCTTCGCGCCCAGTTCAACGCCTACCGCTTCGCCGATAACAAGGAATCGGTCATTGACCTGCTCGGCCGGGTCACGCGGGTGAGTGTCGAGACGCGGCAAATTATTCACCTCATGAAAAGCCGTACTGCGCCGGAACTTGCACACGCCACTGGCGTACCAAAACCACGCGATGATATCGCCCCCTAATACCATTTATAATTTCTGTTAACGCCCTTTAAGCCATTTAACAGAAACTATGTTTTCCACTACAGAAATTGAGCAAGAGAGGCTGGTTGCCCTTGGCGAGCGCCTGCGTCGGCGTCGGCTCCAGGTCGCAGAACCCCAGGTGCGCGCCGCAAGTCGCATCGGCGTATCGCTTCCCACCTATCGCAAGCTCGAACAGGGTGATCCCACGGCGCAAATCGGGCCGTGGATTCGCGCCTTACGCCTCTACGGCAACCTTCATGATCTCGATCAACTGCTGCCCGAATCTCTGTTCGAATCCGACCAGACGCGGCAGCGTGCGCCCCGGCATCGGTCATGATCGCCTTGGTCGTCTGGCGTCGAACGCCCACTGGCGACCTGTTGCGTGCGGGCGAAATTCGGGTTGCCGAACCGGATCCGTCGCGCGGAGGCAGACTGCGCGGCGAGTTTCGTTACGACCCGGCCTACCTGGAACATCCGCGGGCGCTTGCCCTGGACCCCCTGCATCTGCCGCTGACATCGGCAGTCTACGCTGCGGAACGGCCCCGTTCCGGCATCCATGGCGTGTTTGAGGATTCGCTACCCGATCATTGGGGACGGGGTCTGCTGATTCGCCGCTATCGGTTGCCGCGCTCGCGCCAGACCCCTGCTCACTTGCTCATGCACCTAAGCCAGAGTGGACTGGGCGCGCTCGCCTACGGGATTGGCGAGACGCCGCCAGCGCCAGAATTGGCCACGATCCCCGACACTGAAACCCTGATCGACGCTGCCGAGCGGTACGACCGCAACCCAGCTGAGGTTCAAGATGAGGACTTGATTGCCCTGTTCCGTGCCGCCAGTTCGCCGGGCGGCGCACGGCCTAAGCTGCTCATCCATCATGCCGGGGTCAGTTACATGGCCAAACTTGGCTCCAGTCGCGATCTCGTCGATATGGTGCGGGTCGAGGCGGCCTGTCTCGCCCTGGCGCGTGATGCCGGTTTGACGGTGCCGCGCTTTCAGGTGGCCGAATTTGGCCGCCATGCCGCCTTGCTGATCGAACGCTTTGACATCCGCGCTGGTGCGGGCCGCTACCATACCCTCAGCCTGCAAACCCTGCTGGGCGCCGAGGATTGGTATCAACTCGGCTATCCCGACCTGGCCGATCTATTGCGCCAGGTCTCCGGCAGACCGGAGAACGATCTGTCAGCGCTGTATCGGCAACTGGTCTTTAACGCCTTCATCGGGAATACCGACGACCACCTGAAGAACTTCGCGCTATTACACGATGGCGATGCGTGGCGACTGACCCCGGCCTATAACCTCACGCCCGATGAACCGCCACGGGGCGAGCATGTCCTGCATTTCGGCAGCGCCGGTCATCAGCCGAATGCCGCCGCCTTGGCCGCGATGGCGCGCAGTTTTGGACTTTCCCCCAGAACCGGGCGGCGCATCCGCGAGCAGGTGGCCGAAGCCATGGTCCACTGGCGGGATCGGTTCACACGCTTTGGTGTCAGTGCCGATGACCTGCAACGCCTGGCCCAGGACATCGAACGCCGCCTGAAAATCTGTCTGGAAAATTTCTCAACCTGATTTAGCCATTTTGCCCAGTCGCTGGCCCAGCCGCACCGGCATACCGGGCTGAAGGTCCCGTTCCCAGCGCACTTTCCCCGGCTCGAACAGCAGAATCACCGTTGATCCCATGTTGAAGCGCCCCATTTCCGCGCCCTTGTCCAACCGCACCGCCCCATCGCCGTCAGACGGATAGTCCCAGTGCCGCAGGTTTTTGCCCAGCGGCGGGGTGATGACGCCGGCCCACACGGTTTGAATCGATGCGACGTTGATTGCACCGACCAGAACCATGGCCATCGGTCCCACCGGCGTCTCGAAAATCGCGACCACCCGCTCATTACGCGCGAACAATTCGGGAACCATCCGGGTCGTCAGCGGCGACACGCTGAACAGCTTGCCGGGAATGTGAACCATTTCCCGCAACTGGCCAGTGAGGGGTATATGAATGCGATGATAATCCCGCGGCGACAGGTACAGCGTCGCGAACGCCCCGCCCTGGAACGCTTTGGCTCGTTCCGCATCGCAGCCCAGTAAGGCAGTTAAGGAGAACTTGTAGCCCTTGGCCTGAATCAGCGTATCGGCCTCGGCCATCCCCATCTGGCTGACCGCGCCATCCACTGGACAGGCAATAACCCGGTCACCAGGGGCGAGGGGACGTGCGCCGGGTTTCAGCGCCCGGGTGAAAAAGGCATTGAAATCAGGATAAGCATGAGGCCGTGTTTCCAGCGCTTCGTCCAGATTCACCCGAAAATGCCGGACGAAATGGCGGATCAGCGGGTCTTTGAACCACGGCACCCGCACCCGCGTCGCCCGATAGATCAACCGGGTCAGCAGGCGTTGCGGCAACAGGGATTGCGCCAGGAACCGGAGACGGTCGCCGAGCGGGGCAGAAACAGGTTTAACGTCGGACATGGGCATCGCATTTGGTCGATAGGAAGCGGAAAGCATATCCCGCTGGCGGTTGAAACGATAGAATTCATCGGCTATCCACTGGCTTTGTCCACCTTCCACCGAATTTGGCTGATGATGAC
>JAIFNF010000316.1 GCA_020047885.1 Gammaproteobacteria bacterium
CGGCTTTCGGTGTACGCCGGCGGTGGTGTTGACGGATGGGGAGACGATCAGCGCGGGGGCGGCGCATACCCTGGTGACGAAAACCGATGGCGGGGTTTGGGCGTGGGGCCGCAACGATCAGGGGCAACTGGGCGATGGCCGGGTGGATGATCGGGATACCCCGGAACCGGTTCGTGGGGTGTGTGGGGTCGGCCAGTTGAATGTGAAGAATCCCCCACCGGCGGGCTGTTCGCTGACGCTGATCCCTGCCGGGGAGGGGCGGGGCACGGTCGGCGAGGGCGGGGATTATGCGGCGGGGGAAACGGTGACCCTGACGGCGGTGGCCGAGGCGGGCAGTCGCTTTGACCGGTGGAGTCCGAGTCCCTGCGCGTCCAGTTTCGTGATGCCCGCGCAGGCGTTGACCTGCACCGCCACCTTCACCCGCACCGAGACCGCTACCTATCCGGTGACCCTGACCGTGACCGGTGACGGCAATGGGACGGTCAGCGGAGCTGGGCAGTATTCGGTCGGGGAAACCGTCACCCTGACTGCGATTCCGGACCTGCGGAACTTCTTTCCCGGTTGGAGTCCGCCGCCGTGTGCGCCCGGTTTTACCATGCCCGCCAACCCGCTAACCTGTACGGCGACCTTTGAACCGTTACCGAATGTACCGTTGACCGTGGTTGCTCAAGGGTCGGGGACGGTCAGCGGCGGCGGGCAGTATCAGGTTGGGGAAACCATCACCCTGACGGCGACGCCCGAGGGTGACGGGTTATTGGCGGGTTGGAGTCCAGCACCCTGCGCCTCGGTGTTCACCATGCCCAATGAACCGCTGACCTGCACCGCGACGTTCACATCCGGCGCGGATTCCACGGTCGTGGCGTTGATCGAGGGTTACTACCAGACGATTCTGGGGCGGGCACCCACAGTGACCGAGGCGGCGAACTGGGTTCAGGAAGCCGCCCGGATGCAAAATCTCGGTGTGGATCGGGCCGAAGTATTCCGGTTGATGACCGGGCAGTTGTTCACTGGGGCGGACTACCAAAACCGCCAGACCAGCGATGCCCAATACGTTGCCGATCTCGCCCAAACCTTCTGGCGACGGGCGCTCACGGCAGATGAGACGACGACCTGGACTGGACAACTGGCCGCCGGCTTGCCGCGTGAAGTGGTGCTGTATCACTTCCTGTTCTCGGCGGAATTCACGACGTACCTGGAAAGCCAACTCGGCACCGCAACCAGCCGCCCGGAAGTGTTGACCGTGGTTGATTTCTACCGGGGTCTGCTGAATCGCTTGCCGGATAACGAGGGTTTCCGTTACTGGCTCGACCGCTTCCAGACCGCGCAGTGCCAGGGGGCGGTGGCAGTGACGGCGGAAGTGGAAGCCATTTCCAGCCAGTTTGCCAACAGCCCGGAATACCTGAGTCGACAACGCCCGAACCGGGACTACTTGCAAGACCTGTACAACGCTTTTCTGCGCCGGGGAGCGGAAGTGGAGGGCTTTAACTGGTGGCTGAACCGCCTGGACACCGACGATCTCTCCCGTGAACAAGTCCGGCAGCACTTTGTGGCTGCCCCAGAATTTCAGGAGCGAGTGAATCAGATCATTCAGCAAGGCTGCATTAGGGCGTCCTTTATCCAAGTCAGTGCGGGCGGGTATCACACCTGCGGACTCAAAACCGATGGCACCCTCGCCTGTTGGGGGTCGAACGGGTACGGCCAAGTCACGTCGCCGCCCGGAACCTTCATCCAGATCAGCGCGGAGGGTAGTTACACCTGCGGGATCAAGACCGATAACACTGTGGCTTGCTGGGGGGAGAACGACGAGGGTCAAGCGAACCACCCTAGCGGAACCTTCACCCAAGTCAGCGCGGGCAACCAACACACCTGCGGGATCCAGACCGACGGTACCGTCGTCTGCTGGGGGGCGAACGACCTCGGCCAAGCCACACCCCCCGCCGGAACCTTCACTCAGGTCAGCGCCGGCTTTTTGCATACCTGCGGGATCAAGACCGATGGCACCCTGGCCTGTTGGGGGGATAACTGGAATGACCAAGCCACGCCGCCCACTGGCTCCTTCTCTCAGGTCAGCACGGGCTTTGGGGATACCTGCGGGATCAAGACCGACGGCACTCTCGCCTGCTGGGGGTTTGGCCACGCCACACCGCCCATCGGGATCTTTACCCAGATCAGCTCGGGCTTTGGGTATACCTGCGGGATCAAGACCGACGGCACCGTCGCCTGCTGGGGGGCGAACGATACGAGCAAAGCCACGCCGCCGACCGGTACCTTTACCCAGGTCAGCGCGGGTGGACAGCACACCTGCGGGATCGAGACCGACGGCACCGTCGCCTGCTGGGGGAATAGCGATGACGGCCAAGCTACACCGCCCGATGGACTCTCTTACCGGATATTACAAGTACTCCGAACCGGAGCGGGCACGGTGACCAGCCAACCGGCGGGCATCCGCTGTGGGGATGACTGCAATGAGCAATATGTGGATAACAACACATTGATCCTACTGACAGCAACCGCTGATTCCGGTGTTCCTTTTAGCCATTGGAGCGGTGCCTGTTCTGGGACAGCCCCGACCTGTTGGGTACCGATGCGTGGCAACCAACAGGTGGGTGCGGTTTTTGGAGACTTGACTTCGTATGCTCAGGTCAGCGCGGGTGGGCTTCACACCTGCGGACTCAAGACCGATGGTACCCTCGCCTGTTGGGGGGATAACGGGGAGGGTCAAGCCACGCCCCCGGATGGAACTTTTACCCAGGTCAGCACGGGCTTTTGGCACACCTGTGGGATCAAGACTGATGGCACCGTCGCCTGCTGGGGATCGAACGGTGATCGCCAGACTACGCCACTGACCGGGGTATTCACCCAAGTCAGCGCGGGCTATGGTCACACCTGCGGGGTGCAGACCGATGGCACCGTCGCCTGCTGGGGAAGCAATAATTCCTTCTGGGGCAGTTTCATCGGCCAAGCCACGCCGCCGCCCGGAACCTTTATTCAAGTTAGTGCCGGTGATTATCACACCTGCGGGGTGAAGAGCGATGGAACCCTCGCCTGTTGGGGGGGTAGCTGGGATGGCGAAATCGGCGAAGCCATGCCCCCCGCTGGAACCTTTACTCAAGTTAGCGCGGGTGGGCTTCACACCTGTGGGTTGAGGAGCGATGGCACCGTCGCCTGCTGGGGGAGTAACAGCTACGGTCAAGCCACGCCGTCGCCCGGAACCTTCACTCAGGTCAGCGCAGGTTTTAGTCACACTTGTGGGATCAAGACGGACGACACTGTAGCCTGCTGGGGGGATAACGATGAGGGTCAAGCTAACCGCCCTGGCGGAATCTTCACCCAAGTCAGCGCAGGCTATAGTCACACCTGTGCGGTGAAGAGCGAGGGGATGGTGGTGTGCTGGGGAGACAACGGATCCGGTCAAAGCACACCGCCGTAAAATCCCCCCCAACCCCCCTTTTTCAAAGCTGGCTGACAACCTGCTCCAGCTCAAACGCTCTGCCGAAGCGAAATCGGCAGCTAATCAGACGATTTCTGCCGCCGATCCGAAGGACTGGGAAGAGCCAGCGGGTTGGATGTTGTATCCGCCGCAAATTCAACTAACCTAGTCAACTGCAATGCGCTGGCAGCGCGCACTGGACTGGCTCCATAAGGCGTTGTCCCCAGCAACGGCGCATCCAGTCGGGTGCAGAGGGTTTCAATATTAGCTTCAAGGCGAACCATCGAGGGGTCGATCCGGTTAGCGACCCAACCGGCCAACCGCAGTCCGCGTGACTGGATCGACTCAACGGTCAACAGCGTGTGATTGAGGCAACCCAGCCGCATTCCTACTACCAGAACTACCGGTAACGCCAGTGCTTGCGCCAGGTCTGCCATATCGGTTTGCTCACTGAGCGGCGTCCGGAATCCGCCAGCACCTTCTACCCAAACGACCTCGGCCAATGCCTGCAACTGTTCGAAGGCGTGGCGAATCACGTCCAGATCAATAGGGCGTCCCGCTTCGCGGGCGGCGATATGCGGCGATATGGGGGGAATGAACAAAAACGGGTTCACCAACGCTAATGGCGGCTGGATGGAACTGGCGGCCAGCAGTTGTGTGACATCACCATTTTGCCCGTCATCCTCGACGCCTGCCGCAATCGGCTTCATGCCCACCGTGGTCAATCCTGACTGGTGGGTCGCGTGCAACAGGGCGCAGGCAACGTGCGTCTTGCCCACGCCGGTATCGGTGCCTGTTATGAAAAAAGCGTGTTTCATGCACAATCCCCTTTGGCGCTGTTCCCGTGCCGGGTCGCGATCAGCCAAACGCCATCATAAGTCAACGGAAGTCCCCCCGCTTCTCGGAACCGCTCGTACCGGGTCGTAATCGCCTGCCAAGCAGCGCGACTGAACGGCGTGGGTCGCCGCTGTTCGACTTCACGGGCACCGACCGCCTTCACGCGACGTAATAAGGTACGCAAGTCGGGATAGTAACGGCACACCGGCTGCCGCTGCCAAAGCTGAACCTGCCACCCGTTGATTTGGCAATTCGCCAGCAGTTGCTCAGGATCAGCGATCGCCAGCACATGGCTGTACTCATCAATGTCGGCAAAAGCATGGCGCAACTCGGGAAAATTGCCGGTTCCCAGCGTCGCCACTGCCAGTATCCCGCCCGGCTTGAGCACCCGTCCGGCTTCGGTCAGGCATCGCGCCGGATCATTCCACTGCCAGGCTAAACTCGACCAGTACAGGTCGAATTGGCCTGCTGCGAAGGGTAGTGCCTCAATGTCGGCGCAAACCCGACGCGCCTGGGGACTGCGCGTATTGGAAGCAATTAACATGCCCGGTGCGAAATCGACCAGGGTAAGTTCGGCATCCGGCCATTGCTGTTCCAGCCACTGAATGCCGTAACCCGTGCCACAACCGGCATCGAGAATGGCGTTGGGGGCCTGATCCTGAGTAGCTTGGGCGAAATAGTGCGCCAGCCGGTCGCACACCTCGCGCTGCACATCCGCCGCCTCGTCATACGTCGTGGCCGCCTGATCAAAAGCCTGACGAATCCGATGTTTACCCGGTAAAGCCGGTATGGAACTCAACATGGGCGAGCAGCGCAGTCGTGTAACGCCGCCAGCAGCGCATCCACCTGTTCGACCGTATGCGCGGCGGACAGCGAAATACGCAAGCGGGCGGTTCCAGCGGGTACGGTCGGTGGGCGAATCGCCGGCACCCACAGTCCCCGCGTCGACAACTGTTCCGCCAGCGTCAAGGTCGCCTGATTCTCACCAATGATCAGCGGTTGAATCGCGGTCAGCGAGGGTAGTAACCGCCATGGTAACCCGCTCAGTCCCTCCCGCAACCGCGCAATCAGGTTTTGCACATGCGTCCGGCGGTCATCACCCGCCGCGATCAGTTCCAGACTGGTCAACAGGGCGGCGGCAATGATGGGACTGGAAGCGGTGGTAAAAATGTAGGGACGCGCCCGCTGCATCAACCATTCAATCACACGATGATCGCCGGCGACGAACGCCCCGGACACGCCCGCCGCTTTGCCCAACGTACCCATCAGAATCAGCCGTGGCGAGGGCGGCAGGCCAAAATGCGCCAGACTGCCTTGCCCATGAGGACCAAGTACGCCAAAACCGTGGGCGTCATCGACCACCAGCCAAGCGTCGAACCGTTCGGCCAATTCCAACAACTCGGGCAAAGGTGCCAAATCGCCGTCCATGCTGAACACGGCATCGGTGAGAATCAGCTTGCGGCGGGCACGGCTCTGTTGCAAACGGTCGGCCAGCAGATCCAGATCATTATGGGGATAACGGATGTGTTCAGCCCGCGCCAACTGGGCGGCGTCGATCAGCGAAGCGTGATTGAGTCGATCAGCGAAAATGGCGTCGTTGCGTTCCACCAGGGTCGGCGCTACGGCCAGATTGGCCATGTAACCGGTGGTGAAATACAGTGCCCGCTCTTGTCCCGTGAACGTAGCGAGCCGTTCTTCCAGCGCTTCATGGGGCCGCAGATGGCCACTCACCACATGCGAAGCGCCGCCGCCCACGCCCCAGCGCGTTGCCGCATCCCGAACTGCCGCGATGAGCGCGGGATGGTTCGCCAAACCGAGGTAGTCGTTGCTGCAAAAGGCGATGAGGCGACGACCATCGATCATCGCTTCCGGGCCACAGGGCGAATCCAGAATCCGGCGACGACGCACCAGACCCTCTGCCGCTAACCGGGCAAGACCGGTTTCCAATTCATCCCAGATCATCTTCTTAGTCGATTGTCTTCTTAGTCGATTATGGCAACTGAATTTTCAGATCTTTACAAATTTTGTGCGCCATAAAATCTTTGATTTCAGTATGACGTGGCACTGCGGTCATTTCTTCGTTATGTATATTTTTCCAGATCGAGTGCCTGCTGCCTTCCCTCCATAAAACACATCCATTGCTTGTTAAATGCTGAATGAGCTGGCTTCTTTTCATATCGCTAAGGGAACTTCCTCAAAATTCCTGTCCGCTTGTCTACGAGACTCTTCAACCCTTAATTCCAAAATGTCGATGACGGCTTCTCTTAAGCTCGCCAGTAACTCCTCTTTTGTTTTTTCTTGAGCATTAGCACCCGGTATTTCTTCAACCCAACCGAGCCACCAGTCACCATCTTTCTTCACAATAGCCGTGAATTCAGCTTTCATTTTATTGAACCACTGTCTTTAAGTCATCAGATTTTCCGCGAGAGACCCCGGCCTTCAGGCCGGGGAGGGATAGCGGGCCGAACGCAGTTCGGCGGCCTTTGGGTTGGGTTGTTGCGAATAGCCATAGCCATCCGCACGTTGAATGACTTTGC
>JAIFNF010000274.1 GCA_020047885.1 Gammaproteobacteria bacterium
CTGACCGGGTTACGTCGGATTCATGGCTTGCTGAATCCGGGCGGGGTTTTGGTGGTGGAAACGGGCAATCCGTTTACTCGCAGTGATTTTTTGGTTTCCCGTTTCACAATTGGCTACCGTAATCAGATCGATGAACCGTTCTCATGGGGATATGCTTCGCGTTCGTGGTTGGAGCGAAATTTAGCTGCAACTGATTATCAGTTAGATCAGGTCGTTCGGTCGTCCGCGCTAGGTGGATTTTTTATTGCCTGTGCTTGCAAATGCGATTGATCAGCTAAAGACTAAAACCTTAACGGGTTAATCCCACGGCGCTGCAAATATTTCCAAGAGCCCGGAATTTCTGGTCATTCAACCCATTATACCCATTATAGTCCTCTCTGACAATCTGATGGGACGACACGAAATACGCGTTTTGTGAAGTGATTGCTGCAATGATGATCCTTCGCGTTGACAGTCCGACCACTCGCGGGATCCAGTATTTGCGATCGGTGAAGAATCACGATATGGGAGCCGCAAACCCAGCCATTTTCATCCGGGTCATTGAGAATTGAGTCATCAACGGGCGAGTAATAGCTTAATGTGAACAGATCGTCCAATCGAATCAGCTCGGGAAGGTAAAATTGCAGCTTGCGGACATCGGTCGGACAATAAGCAAGTTTTAGTCCAAACCCCGATAACGCCAATGACCAGGAAGCTGGATCCTGCGTATTTATTCTTCCTTGAAATATCTCGGCAGTCTGGGCGGTGAGCATCGCAAGTACCGTTGAAACACAATGCGGACCACTCTGCTGGAGAGGATTTATGTCTCGGCTACGATAAAAGCAATCGCCGTCAGTGGGCCACAATGTAGATGTATGGTTGTAAGGCATATTTCACAAGCACCTCTGTGTAAAGTCGAATTTTACGTCTTCACCGGACTGTCCAGTGAAGGCGATGGTTCGCAGTTTCATTTCCTTTGCCATGAAATCCTGTTTCGCGTCCAGGATATGGTGCAATCGAAGGTCTCCATGAGTTGAGTCCCAATTACGGCAGAAGAATCCGACATGTTCATTGCCATGCCCAGCATCATTTGAAGGCTACTCGGGAGAGTTCCATATTCGATTTCGAGGGACTCATGATCCAGTGCGGTCATAATACGATAGGTTGGGGCGGTGAACTGGCCTACAAGCGGATAGAAGTCATTCTGTTGCCCAGTAGGGGATTCTCTCTCAACAAGTTTTGGGTCTATATATGAAAGGTGCGCCCCGGTGTCAAAAAACGCTTTTGTTGATCGGTCTCGGATCGTCAACGGGAAGACAGGGATTCCCATCAGTGTCTCGAGTTCCGCTGATATGGGGCCGTCTGGAATATCATCGCCGACGTCCAGCAGACCGTCTCGCCATCGGAAACGGATAGTGTGTTGCGACAAGATATCGCAGCCGATGAGAAGGTCTATTTGGATGCCCGCTAGCTCACTCATCTTTTCGGGTGTTATGCCCATGATATTTGTTGGTGGACAATGACGCTGATTGAGAAAGTCAAACGGCGCAGGCGACATGCTGGACGGCGAACCGGTATCAATGATGGCTCTGCTATTACCGATCAGTACCAGGAGGTGACCTCGTTGTTTCAGAATCGTCATGGTTTGCATGTTATCCTCTTTTTACGGGTAGTCCTGAAAAAGTAGTGATGGAAATGGTATATGATTTCAGTGGTAATTGACAAAAGATGATTTCCACTCGCTACATGACGAAGCTCAGCCCGAACCGGCGATCATTCAGTTCTATGGTTAATCATTATCAAGTGGCTGCATAAAATTACAAGTCCGTCCGCCAAGAGTTTTGGTATTCAAGCCAAGAACGCAACTCTGATTGTGCCCGCCAAATTTCGACAACCTGCATTCTACGTCTGCGCAGCTTTGCAAGAAACTCATCAGCAGCGTCTGTGCCAACCGCAAGATATTTATCTGCAAGATCGATAACATCACCATTCGGTATAATAAACCCGCAGTCTGGTACTGGAGGAATGTTTTCACTGTGAGCGGCTGCCCATAAAATTTGCATCCATAGACTCAACCACAACAAGATTTTATCCGCTTCATGAGTGCCATTGTGCATCCGTACTTCAACAGTATGAATATTCTCTAGCGGGCAAATATTGAATGTCACATAACGGGAATCATCCACACTACAGAGAGATAAAAGCTGATCTCGATTTTTTACCTGCTCCAAATTTTGGTTTGAATAAAATCTGGAGACGGGTTGACAGTAGTAATTAGGGTTAGCAGGGTTGTAACCACCAGATTGATCAGGATACTCCATCAATCGCGAAGGGCTGACCAGTGTTCCCAGTGCTGGCTCAAACAAGCGAGCTAATTCTATCGCTCGCCGAACTTCATCTACAGTACGTCCTAACCAGCCTAAATGAATATGTGTCCCAGTCCGGTAATTAACCTTAAGGCCGGTCTTTTTAATGCACTCTGTTAGTACTTCGCAAACAATAACTACTTCATTAAAACCATCTTGATTTCGCAAAACACGACTGGTCACTTCCCACCCACAACTACGGTCAAATTTGACATTCCAAAAGCGCTTATCATCACCTTCGAGTTGGCTTGCCACAGTTCCAGAAGGCAATTTGTTGTGAAGCGATTGCCGAAGTTGCTCAGCGATTTGAAACCACCAATCATTAGGCATAGTTTCGTCATCTAAATCAAAGTCTTTATGAGTAAATTCGAACTCAATACCAAAAGACTGATTATGGCGATAGCAAAGACCTCGAATCAATTCAGGTACTCCACTCGCGATCCAAGTTATAACGCCAGTCGAATCAAAAGCAATTTCTCCATCGTGAGGATGTTTTACAACTACACGAGAAGAATTTTCGTTACTTCCGAGGCAGCCATCAAAATAAGTCTTTGACGTAATTAACTTAATGTCATGGCGCTGTAAATTATCAGTTTGGAAATTTATAGCGTCGGCAGCCACGCCCAATCATTTGTGAAAATAATATATCGCTCGCGGTAGGACGACACATAAAAATTGTCCTAATATCTGGAATATCTACTCCGTGTGTCATTTGGGCTACATTAATCAAGACTTGGACTTGATTATTGAGAAAGGCTTGGATGGCTTCCTGTTGCCCGCCACGAGTCATCTGGCTGTGTACAACCCGTACAGCAACTCCACGTTTTTTAAATAAATCTCCGAGTTTATCAGCATGGTTAATATTACAAGCGAACACGAGTGTCTTCCCATAACGTCGTGCATTTGCGCAGTAATGATTGACAATCAAATTATTCCGCCCTTGACTATCCCCCAGTTCACCGAGAGATGCGGAAGAAACGTCATCACCAATCATTCTTGGGGACCAATCGATATTAGTTCCAATGGTTTCTAGTTTGGGTTCAGCTAAAAATTCTTCAACTATTAATGCAGAAAAATTTTTACTGTATGCAATATAAGTGTTCGTACCATCCGGAGAACGTGGTGTAGCCGTTAGGCCAATAATTGGAATTTTGTGGCGTTTGCACCAGTTACGCAGACGCTGGCCCGTTTTCCCTTCAAGACCCCAATGAAATTCATCATAAACTACTAACTTTGGGCGATTTCTTTTTGTAAAGACACCTAATCGGCCTTTGCGGCCTGCAGTTTGTAAAGTAGAGTAAATAACAATTCCTAGACTGTCAGTTATTTCTCTTAAAGGATGCAGAAGCGCTCCGTCACCACCCAAACGGGTTATTGCATTAATATTCAGGTGAGCATGGCGTCTAATCAGATCGAGCGCCGCTTGATGAAGTAAGCGCCAATCTTTAGCAACCCAAAGAATGGGTTGCTGGCCTTGGTGAATTTTCTTAACAACAAAGTCATTAGCAATACGAGTTTTACCACCGCCAGTCGCTACATGAAGAACAATAGGACGTTCATAACTAAGTGCTTTTTCCAAAGCATCCATTGCGTCTTTTTGATATGGACGAGTCTCATGAAAATGGTGTTGCTCATACCTCAAATCGTTAAAAAACTGATTCCTGTAACTTTCGCTACGATAGCTGTCCATTTCGTTAAGGCAATCATCATTAGTATCTTGGGGTGCATATTCCTCATCCTCATCTTTCTCTTCGGTATTTCCACCAAGGTAATTATCATAAAACCATTGAGGAATAATTTGAACAAATCTGTCCTGTTGAGTTTTATTTAATTCATTAATAGCATTAGCTATTGCTTCATAAAAAACATCATCAACAACATCCAATATATTTTCTTCAAAAGATGCGTTCTCGTTCCTGATTGCAACGGCAAGCCTATCAACCAAATCATCTTTATATCCCGAACTAGCAAGACCAGCGCTGGAAAGTGCAGCTTTGAGTTCAATGACACGGAGAACTTGAAGAACGCTAACAAGAGCCTGTTTGCTGACCATTTCAGAAACCTCAAGGTTAGGGGAGAAAACAAAAAGTTCAAGATCATACTGCCCAAGTTGTGAAAAATAAATAAGACCCTCTCTACAAAACTTAAGCTGCGATAAGATCCCAGTCATAGGGATATTATCTACTCGTACTGTCGCAAAAATATCCCTAGTCTTTACAGCAGCGAGCAATGCCTCAATCATCGATTTGGACAGTCCATGTCTCCTGAGTTCTGGGTTAATATAAATCCAGCCCAATTCAAAAATGAATCGTTCAGGGTCAAGTTGCGATACAGCGCGTTTAAATATATCTTGGCGATAACGAATATCAGGGTTTTTCAGCGCAGCGATCCCGACCAGTTCCGATCCCTCGTAGCCTAAAGCCAATAATTTGGCATGACGAATCCGCGCCTCAAGCCCATGCTCCATCACCTCGCCACCCAAACGCACCCGATCAGCGAACGCTTTTAGTTGTATTGAGGTGCATTCGTCTGGGGATTTGATCTGTATTTCCATATCTTGATGTATTAAATAGATTTTATATTTAACAGTCGGGTTTCGCAATTCACCACAAATCTTTAAATCGATTTATGGAACTGGCAATAAGACGATCCACTGGAATTAACTCCTAAATTCGAAGCTACCATACATCAAGCTTGCCCATCAGATTTGGCTTCACCCCTCGAAAAAATTTTTCCACTGCAACCGTAACTGTCGAGCTGCCCCTACGCTGATCAACCATCGGCTTTCCTCAATTTTTGGTAGTCCTGCAGATTTGTAGTGAACCATCACACAGTAGTGATAGTATTATAGCTTCTATGGAACCTGATAAAAGCAACAAGAGTTCTCAAGAGAACTTTAAAACAAACCCGCTACCCGTCCCGCTGCCGGTTCGACGCGCCATCGAGAAATTGGGTGCTGACGTAGCCCTGGCCCGGCGGTGCCGACGCATCTCCCAAGCGTCGCTGGCCGAGCGTATTGGCGCATCGGTCTCAAGCGTGAAGCGGTTGGAGAACGGCGATTTACGAGTGCCCATTCACTTCATCGCCCGGGCGCTCCACGTCTTTGGCGAAATTGAACGACTCGCGAACCTGCTGGATACTGCGGAGGATGCCATTGGCCTCGCGCTGATGGATGACCAACTCCCGCAACGTATCCGCACCCGGAAACTAACGCCTGACGCGGGGGCGTTGTGAAGCCCAGCACGCCACCCGGCGATGGCTCGGCTACCCATCGGGCTGATAACGCTCGGCCAGTTTCCGCACCCGTTCCGCAAATTCCTCGCGCAACACCACCGGCTCCAACACCTCCACCTGTTCGCCGAACCCCAGCAGCCACCAACGTAATTGCAGGGTGTCGCGCACCATCGCCGTCAACCGGTAGCGACCATCAGGCTGTAACTCCAGAACCTGATCCTCGGCCAACGCCGATTCACTTAAATGAAAAGCCACGCTGCCCTCAATCAGCGCCGTTAGCGGAATCCACTCGCCACGGATCATATCGAACGCCCCGCTCTCGATATAAGCATCCAGATCGAAATCCGGCGGCGTCCGGCGCGGCGTATTCAGTAACTCGGCGCTCACAAACCGATGCAAAGCAAACTGGCTGACGTTGTTGTATTCCTTCAGGCAACACACCAGATAAATCACCTGATCCCGCACCACCAAACCCAGCGGATTGATCTCGTAACGCTTGGTCTCACCCGTCCCGAAGCGCGGGCGGTAATGGGCATTGAATCGCCGCCCCTGCAACAGCGCATCGTAAATCACCGCCAACACCTCGTCCCGAATCGTCGGAGCCTGCAGGCGTTGCCCCCGCGACAAGACCCGGATCTGATCGGGCCAGCCGCTCAATTCCGGCCCACTCCCGCCATCCAGCACCGCGTCGGCATTCTCCAGATAAGGATTGAGAAACTTCAAAACGGAGGGCGGCAACAATCGGCGCAGGTGCAGATCCACGAATTTCAGGGTCAGGGCCGTGTGCGGATCCAGGCTTGGAATGTTCAACACGCCGGCCACTTTCAGCCAACTCCAGCCATATTGATTCTGGTTGTCCAAACATCGCAACGGAAAATAGGATTCCAGTTTGACCAAATCCCGCTGGATAGTCCGCAGCGTGACCTTATAGCCGAGATCAGCCAGCTTTTGGCGAATGTCCTGAACAGTGATCCGCGACGGTTCACGGGGAATCATCCGCAACATCGCCAGATAACGAATCGTCGTATCCATCAAATCCCCCCGATTTTTCTTTTTAATCAATATTCACCCCGATAAACCGGTGAATGGAAGCACGCTGTATCGACCCAGCAGATAGTCCTTCTTACGCGCTGCCCGGTCTACCCCTTGAATTCCCTTAAATCACTACCATTTCACCGGGAAATCGTATCATCAAAGGGGTAACCAGCCATGCGTATGGACAAACTGACGAACAAGTTTCAACAGGCTCTGAGCGACGCCCAAAGTCTGGCGGTCGGCCGGGATCATCAATTCATTGAACCCACGCATGTGCTGGCGGCGCTCCTCGATCAGGAAGGTGGCACGGTGCGGCCTCTGCTCGCTCAGGCTGATGTCAACCTGAAACTGCTGCGTTCGCAACTCAACGAAGCCCTGGACCGTCTGCCGCAAGTCACCGGAACCGGCGGCGATGTGCAAATCTCCAACGCGCTTTCTCGACTGCTGAACCTCACCGACAAACTGGCTCAGCAACGCAAGGACGCCTATATCAGTTCCGAACTGTTCGTGCTGGCGGCGCTGGAGGATAAGGGCGAACTGGGTGTGCTGCTGCAAAAAGCGGGCGTGACCAAAAGTCTGATCGAACGGGGCATTGACGCTCTGCGTGGTGGTCAGAAGATCGATGATCAAAACGCCGAAGATCAGCGGCAATCGTTAGATAAGTACACTATCGATCTGACCGAACGCGCCGAACAGGGCAAGCTGGATCCGGTGATTGGCCGCGATGATGAAATTCGCCGCACGATTCAGGTGTTGCAACGGCGCACCAAGAACAATCCGGTGCTGATTGGCGATCCCGGCGTGGGTAAAACCGCCATTGTCGAGGGTCTGGCTCAACGCATCATCAATGGCGAAGTGCCGGAAGGCTTGAAGAGCAAGCGGGTGTTGGCCTTGGATATGGGGTCGTTGATCGCTGGCACCAAATTTCGTGGCGAATTCGAGGAACGGCTCAAGGCGGTGCTGAAAGATCTGTCCAAACAGGAAGGGCAAATTATCCTGTTCATCGATGAGTTGCACACCATGGTCGGTGCGGGTAAAGCGGAAGGCGCAATGGACGCGGGGAATATGCTCAAACCGGCGCTGGCGCGGGGTGAATTGCACTGCATCGGCGCGACGACGCTGGATGAATACCGGAAATACGTCGAAAAGGACGCGGCGCTGGAGCGGCGCTTTCAAAAAGTGCTGGTCAACGAACCCAGCGTCGAGGACACCATTGCCATTCTGCGCGGATTGAATGAGCGCTATGAAGTGCATCACGGCGTGGAAATCACCGACCCGGCGATTGTCGCCGCCGCGATGCTATCCCACCGCTATATCACCGACCGTAATCTCCCCGATAAAGCCATTGACCTGGTGGATGAAGCCGGGGCACGCATTCGGATGGAGATTGACTCCAAGCCGGAGGCGATGGATCGGTTGGAACGGCGGTTGATCCAGCTCAAAATTGAGCGGGAGGCGTTGAAGAAGGAAAGCGATGAAGCGTCCCGGAAACGGCTGGAACTGCTGGAGCAGGAAATCGTTAAGCTGGAACGCGAATTCCACGATCTCGAAGAGGTGTGGAAAGCGGAAAAACTGGCACTGAACGGTTCGGCGCAGGTTAAGGAGGAGTTGGAACGGGCGCGGCTGGAACTGGATGCCGCACGGCGGGCGGGCGATCTGGCGCGAATGTCAGAATTGACCTATGGTCGGATTCCCGATCTGGATCGTCGGCTGGCGCAGGCGACGGCGGCAGAAATCGGGCAGTTCAAGCTACTGCGTAACAAAGTGACCGAGGAAGAAATCGCCGAAGTCGTTTCCAAATGGACGGGAATACCGGTCTCCAAGATGCTGGAAGGTGAGCGCGAAAAGTTATTGAGAATGGAGGACGCGATTGAGCAGCGGGTCGTCGGCCAGGATGATGCGGTCAAGGCGGTCTGTGACGCCATTCGCCGCTCCCGCGCCGGGTTGTCCGATCCTCGGCGGCCCAATGGCTCCTTCCTGTTCCTCGGTCCTACCGGCGTGGGTAAAACCGAATTGTGCAAGGCACTGGCGGCGTTCCTGTTCGATACCGAAGAAGCGATGATCCGCATCGACATGTCCGAATTCATGGAAAAACACTCGGTCGCTCGCATGATCGGTGCGCCGCCTGGCTATGTCGGTTACGAGGAAGGCGGCTATCTGACCGAGGCGGTGCGGCGGCGACCCTACAGCGTAATCCTGCTTGATGAAGTGGAAAAGGCGCATCACGACGTGTTCAACGTGCTGTTGCAAGTCCTGGACGATGGGCGGTTGACTGATGGCCATGGGCGGACCGTGGATTTCCGTAACACCGTCATCGTGATGACCTCCAATCTCGGCTCGCAAATGATCCAGGAACTGGCGGCGCAGGATAATTACCCGCTGATGAAGAGCATGGTGATGGCGCAGGTCACGGATCATTTCCGTCCGGAGTTCATCAACCGCATTGATGAGGTCGCGGTGTTCCATCCGTTGGGCCGGGGACACATCCGGGCGATTGCCGATATTCAGATTGGCTACTTGCGGCAGCGGTTGGTGGATCGGCAAATGGCGCTCGACGTCAGTGAAGCGGCGCTGGACTGGCTGGGAGAAGCCGGTTTCGATCCGGTCTATGGGGCGCGGCCCTTGAAACGGGCCATTCAGCAGGCGCTGGAAAATCCTCTGGCGCGGCAGATTCTGGCCGGCGAGTTTGGGCCGGGTGATACGGTGGTGGTGGATGCCGGGCGTGAGGGTCTGGTGTTCGGCAAGAGTTCCGGGTTGTTAGCCAAAAGGGGCTAACCTGATCACACCAGCTACGGGGGATATGCGAATTCATGGTGAGAATGTCATTGGCACGACTGGAAACGGCTCCTCAAAATGACGGTTTCCTAATGCGAGTCAAGATTTGCTTAGCCAGATTACGGCGATAATCTAATTCTACTTTGTCAGATTTATATTATTGATTTATATTTATAAATAAGCATAATTTGATTTTGATCACAAGGCAAGGTGAATGAGGTAA
>JAIFNF010000195.1 GCA_020047885.1 Gammaproteobacteria bacterium
GCCGGGTTGAACTTGGAGATACCGCACCACCTTCCGAGGAGACTATTCAGCTCTTGGCCGCGGATTTGGGAGAAGACGCCGATTTGTTGTTGGCCCGAGCCGGCAAAGTGGCGAGCGACGTCCGGAACACTATCCTCGATCGGCCGATTTTGTTTGCCCAATTGATCCGTTCCCTGAGCCAGGTCACTGATGAAAAGCTGAAACGCCTGGTGTGCAAGTCCCGTAACTCGCGGTGTTAGTGTCAACCCGGCAGTCAATAACTCATCTATCTCCCGTCTCCCTGAAACGGGCGGGTTCCGGTAGCAAAAAGGGTCTCCCGTCATCATAATCGGCGATGCACGAATCCCGTGAAACCCTTTACCTGCCCACCTGAACCCGCTATGCATTCCGAATTCGTTAATTCCCTGTTCGCCTGGGTATCAGCCAATCCCGGCTGGATGAGCGCTGTTATCTTTATTTCAGCCACAGCGGAGTCACTGACCATCGTCGGGGTCATCATCCCCGGCGCTTTGGTGATGTTCACCCTCGGCGCATTTATCGGGCTGGGCCATGTTGATTTCTGGACTGCCTACTGGTGGTCAACCCTGGGGGCGATCATCGGCGACGCGATCAGCTTCTGGATCGGTCGGGTATTCCATCAACGCATCCGGCGGGTCTGGCCGTTTACCAAACACCCGGAAATGATCACCCGCAGCGAGGACTTCTTCCGTCGGCATGGTGGCAAGAGCGTCCTGTTTGGGCGCTTCTTTGGCCCAGTGCGCGGCACCATTCCCACCGTCGCCGGGATGATGGACATGCACTGGCGCGCCTTCATGGTCGCCAACGTCATCTCCGGCATTCTCTGGGCACCGGTTTATCTGCTGCCGGGCATGGCCTTTGGCGCATCGCTGGACATCGCTTCGCGGGTCGCCGGACGACTGGCGCTGCTGATCGTCATCATCGTGGTGGTGCTGTGGTTCACCGCCTGGCTGGTGAACCATGCCGTGCGACTTTTCCAGGCGCACGCCACCGACTGGCTGCAACGGTTTACCACGTGGAGCCAGAGCCGACGCTTCATTGGTCCGATCAGCGCCTCGCTGCTGGACCCCCGTGAAAATGAATTGCGCGGGCTGGCGACGCTGGGGGTATTACTGCTGGGCAGCGTGGTGTTGCTCAGTCTAAGTCTCAGCGCTGCTGGCCGACAGTTGCCCAGCGGGCTGGATCAAAGCCTCTACCACTTTTTCCAGGAATTGCGCACACCTTGGGTTGACGCGCTGATGGTGTTCACGACGGAGCTGGGCGACTATCAGGTCACCTTGCCGGTCAGTCTGGTGGTATTCGGCTGGTTGATCTGGCAGCGCCATCACTCCGCCGCTTGGCACTGGCTGGTCGCCCTGGGCTTTGGTATGGCGACCAACCTGCTGTTCCGCTGGCTGTTGCCGGTCGCTAGTCCTGACCCGGCGTTGGTAGGGGGAATCGGCTACTCATTTCCATCAAGCCACGCAACCTTCAGCACCCTCGTTTTTGGGTTCCTGGCGGTGCTCATCGCCCGGGAAATCCCGCTGGCTCGGCGCTGGATGGTTTATCTGGCGGCAGCGTTCATCATCGTCCCCATCGCTTTCGCCCGCCTGTATCTCGGTATTCACTGGCTCACCGATACGCTGGCGGGTCTCTGCCTGGGACTGGTCTGGGTCACGGTGCTGGGCATCGCCTATAACCATCATCCGAAAGCTGCGATCCACTGGCGGGGGTTGCTGGCTTATAGCGTGATCGTGCTACTGGCCATGGATTTACTGCATGTCAGCCTCGACTATCGAGACGATCTGCAACGCTATCAGCCACAAACTCCGTTGCAGATTCTGACGCGGGCGCAGTGGCAAACGCAGGGTTGGCGGGAACTGCCGCAGCAACGGCTCGATTTTCGGGGTTATCACCGCCAGGAGTTGACCCTGCAATGGGCAGGAACCCGTGAGCAACTGGAACATGGCATGAACCTGAAAAACCTGCTGCTCTGTTTAAGTCCCCAGGTAGAATTGCAGGAGCTGCCGGTATTGCCACAGTTGCATAATGGGCGTGAAGATGAGCTGCGGATGGTTCGCTATGGTGATGACCCGGCCAGTCGCTGGCTGGTACGGTTCTGGGATGTCGGAGCGCGACTGCACGAGGGCAATATGCCCATCTGGATCGGCAGCATCAGTCGGCAGCAACGGGAACCCCGGATGCGTCTGTTTACCTTTGCCCTGGATGATCCACTGCCCTTTATCCCGGACGATCTGCTCGCCCCCGCCTGGCAAGGGTTGCACATTCAGCAGGTAATAGGTTCCAATTCCCGCCTATTGATGACCCTGATTGCTGATGGAGAGGATTGACTCATGTTGATGAAAGCCGAGACGTCCTGCCTGCTGGTCGTGGATTTTCAGGAACGACTGATGCCGGCCATTCACGATGCGGACCGCATGGTCGCCAACGGTGCCTGGCTGATTCGGATCGCCCAGCGGCTGGAGGTGCCGGTGCTGGCTTCCGAGCAGTATCCCAAGGGACTGGGCCACACGGTATCTGCAATCCGTGATGTGCTGCCGGTGGAGGCGTTTATGGAAAAAATGCACTTTTCCTGCGCCGCTGACCGGGATTGCATGAGGCGCATTGATGCACTGGGCCGCGATCAGATCGTGATGATGGGTGCGGAAGCGCATGTTTGTGTCTTGCAGACGGCGCTAGGGTTACAGGCGACCGGCAAGGAGGTTTATCTGGTCGCCGATGCGGTCTCCTCCCGGTCGCCGCGTGATGTGGAATTAGCGCTGGAGCGGATGCGCGCGGAGGGGGTGCGGGTGGTTAGTCGAGAGATGGTGGTCTTTGAGTGGCTGCATCAGTCCGGTACCGAGCGGTTCCGGGAGATCAGCCAGGAGTTTTTGCGGTAAAACCCGTTCACTCGCGGCTGAAAAACGCTCTTACCTTCAATCCTTCTCCCGTGGGGAGAGACAAATTCTCATCTCGCCTTTCAACCTGAGTCGCCGACCTCCCGAACCACCCCGTCGCTTCGCGCCACCCCTCCTTAGCCAAGGAGGGGAATCCGGAAGTCCGGCGATCATCGGGCAAGACTCTATCGCCTTTGAGTTCATATGATGACCTGTCCCGAGTTTTCCATTCCCCGCCGTCCTTCTATCACTGTCCGCGTTGGCGAAATCCCGGTCGGCGGTGCTGCGCCCATCGTGGTGCAGTCCATGACCAATACCGATACCGCCGATGCCGAGGCGACCGCCGCACAAGTAGCCGCGTTAGCCCAGGCCGGTTCGGAATTGGTGCGCCTTACAGTCAACACCGAGGAAGCCGCCGCCGCGGTGCCGGTCATTCGGGAACGCCTGGCGGCACAAGGTCTCACCGTCCCGCTCATCGGCGATTTCCACTTCAACGGTCACCGCCTGCTCACCAAATATCCCGCCTGCGCCGAGGCGCTGGATAAATACCGCATCAATCCCGGTAATGTCGGGCGCGGTAAAAAGAAGGATGAGCAGTTCTCAACCATTGTCGACATCGCCTGCCGCTATGACAAACCGGTGCGGATCGGCGTCAACTGGGGCAGCCTGGATCAGGCGCTGGCAGCGCGGTTGATGGATGAGAACGCCCGGTCGCCAGCGCCGAAATCGGCCACGGAAGTGATGTATGAAGCGGTGATTCTATCGGCGCTGGAGAGTGCGCAACGGGCTGAGGAGATCGGTCTGGGCCATGACCGGATCATTCTGTCGGTGAAAATGAGCGGCGTTCAGGACTTGATCGCGGTCTACCGCAAACTGGCGACCCGCTGCAACTATCCCCTGCATCTGGGGCTGACCGAGGCCGGGATGGGCAGCAAGGGCATTGTCGCCTCGACTGCCGCGCTGGCCGTGCTGTTGCAGGAAGGCATCGGTGACACGATTCGCATCTCGCTGACGCCGGAACCGGGCGGCGACCGTACCCAGGAAGTCATTGTCGCCCAGGAAATCCTGCAAGCCATGGGGCTACGTTCGTTCACGCCCCAAGTCACCGCCTGTCCGGGATGTGGCCGAACCAGCAGCGACTACTTCCAGCATCTGGCGCAGGACATTCAAACCTGGTTGCGGCAACAAATGCCGGTCTGGCGGGAGCGCTATCCGGGCGTTGAAGCATTGAAAGTCGCAGTGATGGGTTGCGTGGTCAACGGTCCCGGCGAAAGCAAGCAGGCCAACGTCGGCATCAGTTTGCCGGGAACTGGCGAGGTTCCGGTCGCGCCGGTCTATGTCGATGGCGAGAAAACCGTCACGCTCAAAGGCGACGCCATCGCCGCCGAGTTCCAGAAAATCGTGGATGATTATGTGATCCGGCGTTACCGGGTATAGACATGAAAGTCATGCTGTCGATGACGATGTTCCGTTCGGTGTTCCGTCGATCCCGTTCGCTAACGGTCGCGATGCTGGTTTTTCTGATTGCCGCCGCTGGTGCCAGTGTGATCACCTGGCGTTTGGAGCAGGCGCGTCTCGATGTGGAACGCGCCCATATTGCCATTCACGCCAGTCATCACGCGCACATCATCGAACGCCATATTGAAAAGGCGTTGTCAGTTACCTATGCCCTGGCGGCTTTGGTGCGTCAGGGCAATGGCGCAGTCCCGAAATTTGCGGCGTTGGCGCAGGAAATGTTGCCGTTTTACCCTGGAGTGTCCGCACTGGGCCTGGCCCCTGGCGGTATTGTCGACCAGATCGTCCCTCTGGCGGGTAACGAAAAGGCCATCGGCCACAATCTGCTGCAAGACCCGGCGCGAACCCGGGAAGCCTTCATCGCCCGGGATACCGGTAAACTCACTCTGGCAGGTCCTTTTAACCTGCTGCAAGGCGGACTGGGGGCTGCGGGCCGTCTCCCGGTGTTCCTTAAAGACGAGACAGGTCAGTCATTCTTCTGGGGATTCGTCGTGGTCTTGCTGCGGTTTCCTGACGTGCTGGAACCGGCACAGATCGCCCATATGATCGACAATAATCTCAACTACGTGCTTTGGCGTATTCATCCCGACACCGGACAGAAGCAGATCATCGCCGCATCCACCTCGGCGATGCTCATCGCGCCGATTGAACAAGTCATAGAGGTTCCGAATGCGACATGGACATTGAGCGTGAGTCCGGTAAACGGCTGGAGCAATCCAGGCTGGCTGGCGTTAATGGTGGGGCTGGGCTTGTTGTTCGCATTGTTAGTGGCAGTGCTGGCGAAACTGCTCATCGACTACCAGCAGGCGGCGAAAGCATTGCAGCAAAGTGAAGAACGGTATCGTCGTCTGGCTGACGATCTGCCGGCCTTGGTTTGCCAATACCTGTCAGACAGCACGCTGACCTATGTCAATCGGGCCTATTGCCACTATTTCAGGAAAACGCACGAAGAGTTACTGGGGTACCGGTTTCTCGATTTTCTTCCAACGGAAGCGGTCGCAGCCACTAAAGGTTTTTATCAGTCGCTGACGCCCGATATGCCTGTGCATACTTACCAGCATCCCGTTGAAGTGAATGGCGTAATACGCTGGCAGGAATGGACGGATCGGGCCTTTTTTAATAGCCAAGGGGAGAGCCTTTATTTTCAGGCAGTGGGTCAGGATATCACCGAGCGTAAACAGGTGGATGCGATGATCAAGACCAGTGAAGCGCAACTACAGTCGATCATTAATGCCTCCCCGGTACCTCTCGCCTTAAATGACGATCAGCAAAACATCGTTTTCCTCAACCCCGCCTTTGTACAAACCTTTGGTTATACCCTGGAGGATATTCCTACACTCAGCGACTGGTGGCTCAAAGCCTATCCTGATCCTGAATACGGCCAGTGGGTCGCGGAGACTTGGCAACTCACTCTGGAGCGGGCGAAACGGGAAGGTACGGCTTTCTCACCGATAGAGGTGCAGATACGGTGTAAAACAGGAGCGGTTAAAACCGTCCTGACCAGTGCGGTATCGCTGGATGCTTCAATGGCAGGCGTTCACTTGGTCACGTTGTATGACTTTACCGAGCGCAAGCGCACTGAGATGGAACTACGGATCGCCGCCACCGCTTTTGAGTCCCAGGAAGGCATGATGATTACTGATGCCGCTGAGGTCATTTTACGAGTCAACCACGCCTTCACCCTGATCACTGGCTATGCTGCCGAAGACGCGGGCGGTCAGAGTCCGCGCCTGCTCAAATCCGGTCGCCACGATGCCGCCTTTTTTGCCACGATGTGGGCGCACATCGAGCAGGATGGACAATGGCAAGGTGAAATCTGGAACCGCAGCCCGAACGGGGGCGTGTATCTGGTTTGGCTGACGATCACCGGGGTCATAAACGAGAGCGGCGCGGTCACTCACTATGTCGGGACGCTCACGGACATTACCCAACGCAAAATGGCCGAGGATGAGATCAAGCACTTGGCCTTCTACGACCCGTTGACCGAGCTGCCTAATCGGCGATTGCTGCTGGATCGATTGCATCAAGCGATTGTGGTCAGCGCCCGTAACCAGCAGTATGGGGCATTGCTGTTCATTGATCTGGACAACTTCAAGACCCTCAACGACACCCACGGCCATGACTATGGCGATCTGCTGCTGCAACAGGCCGCCCGACGACTGACAACTTGTGTTCGTGAAAGCGATACGGTCGCCCGCCTAGGCGGTGATGAGTTCGTGGTGATGCTCGAAGACCTGAGTGGGAATCTCCCGGAAGCGGTCGCGCAGACCCGATCGGTCGGCGAGAAAATTCTGGAGGCGCTCAATCAGCCTTACCCACTGGTCGATCAGTGGCACCACAGCACCCCCAGCATCGGCATGACCCTGTTTAGCCACCATCAGGAAACCGTCACGCAACTGCTCAAACAGGCCGATCTGGCGATGTATGCGGCCAAGGCGGCGGGCCGTAATACCCTGCGGTTTTTTGAACCGCAACCACCGGGTCAGTGATCGACCCGATGCTAACGTACCGATGAGGGCCGAGCTATGCCCTGGAAAATTAACCGTTTTATCGTTGCCGTAGCACTGGTGATCCTGGCGGCGCTGTTGCGCATCTGGCCCCTGGAAATCATGGGTACGACAGCGCCGTGGCTAACTTTCTATCCAGCAGTCATGATCGCCGGCATCTACGGGGGATTTCCGTCCGGGTTGCTGACGACCGGACTGGCCTGTCTGATTGTTCTGTTCCTGTGGCCCTGGCTAGTCGTTGAACCCTTTATTAAAAACCCCGGTGACTGGGTGGGTCTGGTAGTTTTTGTCATCAATGGCATGCTGATGTCCGCAGTAGCCGAGGCCATGTTGCGCGCCAATGCCCGGGCTAAACGGGCGCAGGAACAGGCGGAAGCGTCCAATAAAGCCAAGAGTACCTTCCTGGCCAGTATGAGCCACGAGTTACGCACCCCGTTGAACGCCATCCTCGGTTTCTCCAATCTCATGCGCCAGAGCGCCGGTCTGTCCGAGGATCAGCGCCAGACCCTCGATCTCATTAACCGCAGCGGCGAACACCTGTTGAGTCTGATCAACGATGTGCTGGATATGGCCAAGGTCGAGGCGGGACGCATCAGCGTGGATAACGCGCCTTTCGACCTCAAGGAATTGACGCAGGACGTGATCGCGTTGAATCGGGTTCGCGCTGAAGAAAAAGGTCTGCAATTACGGTTGGAAGCCCCCGCCGATTTACCGCGCCTGGTGGAGGGCGATGCGGCCAAACTCCGTCAGTCGCTGATCAACCTGGTCGGCAATGCGATCAAATACACCGCCCAAGGTAGCGTCACCCTGCACATCAGCGCCCGTCCCGACCATGATCCGCAACGACTGTGGCTACAGTTCGTCGTGGAAGATACCGGAATGGGCATCCCTGAAGCCGATCAGGCGCGGATTTTTGAACCGTTTGTCCAACTGACCCAACTCACTCTGCAAAAAGGCACCGGTCTCGGACTCACCATCACCCGCCGGTATGTCGAGTTGCTGGACGGCCAGATCCGCGTTGACAGTACGCCCGGTCAAGGCTCGCGTTTCTGCATGGACATTCCGGTTCATCCTATTGATGCCAAAGATATTGAGGCCATCAGTCGTCGTCCGGCTCACGTTACCGGGCTGGCACCCGGCCAACCGGAATGGCGCATCCTGATTGTCGAAGATCAGCAGGAAAACTGGTTGCTGTTGCAACGGTTGCTGGAAGACGTCGGCTTCGCGGTGCGCGTGGCGACCGATGGCCTGCTGGGCGTCGAAGCGTTTCAGACCTGGCGACCCCACTTCATCTGGATGGACGTGCGGATGCCGGTGATGGACGGTCTGGAAGCGGCTCGGCTCATCCGCAGCCTGGACGGCGGCGATACCGTCAAAATGGCCGCGTTAACCGCCTCGGTCTACAAGGAAGAGCGCGACCGGATTATGGCCGCCGGCATGGACGACTTCATCCGCAAGCCTTATCAATTACAGGAAATTTTCAACTGTCTGGCTCGCCACTTGGATGTTCATTTTCTTTATGAGCAACCCACTGCTGAGACTGTTTCCGCAACGCTCACTGCCGATAACTCACTTGAAGCCCTCGCGCATTTATCTGAGCCACTGCGCCGGGAATTACACAATGCGCTGGTTAATCTGGATACCGTGGGGATCAATCAGGCGATCCGCGGCATTGCCGAACAAAATCCAGCATTAGGCGACGCGCTTGATTATCATACT
>JAIFNF010000012.1 GCA_020047885.1 Gammaproteobacteria bacterium
GAACTGGATCGGCTGTTCCGGCGCGGGCGTTAGCGCCTGTGACTGATCGGCGTCCCCCGATCCTGTGCCTGATGGGTCCGACCGCATCCGGTAAAACGGCGCTGGCGGTGGAACTGGTACAACGCTGGCCGTTTGAAATTATCAGTGTCGATTCGGCGCTGGTCTACCGGGGCATGGATATTGGCACGGCTAAGCCGGATGCCGAAACACGGCGGATCGCGCCCCATCGTCTGATCGACATGCTGGATCCGGCTGAGGCGTATTCTGCCGGTCAGTTCCGCAACGATGCGTTACGCGAAATCGCGGCCATTCAGGCGATGGGGCGGCTTCCCCTACTGGTGGGTGGGACGATGCTCTATTTCCGGGCGTTGGAACGGGGTTTGGCGGAGTTGCCGTCCGCTGATCCGACCGTGCGAGCCCGGTTGGCGGCGGCAATGGCGGAACAAGGCAGCGTGGCGCTGCATGATCGCCTGGCGCAGATTGACCCCGTGGCGGCGGCGCGTATCCATCCTCACGATACCCAGCGGATTCAGCGGGCGCTGGAGGTGTATGAATTGACCGGCCAATCGCTGACGGAACTTTGCCGCCGTTCGCACCACGAATTACTGCCCTTTCGGATGATTAAACAGATCGTAGCGCCCGTGGATCGGCGGCGGTTGCACGAGCGGATTGAACAGCGGTTTCGGGCGATGTTGGAGCAGGGTTTTGTCGCTGAGGTCGAATGCCTGCGGGCTAGAGGCGATCTCGATTTGAACAAACCGTCGATGCGCGCCGTGGGTTACCGGCAGGTCTGGGAGTATTTGGAAGGTGCTCTGGACTATCCGGCGATGGTTGAGCGGGGGATCGTGACAACCCGGCAATTCGCCAAGCGGCAGTTAACGTGGTTGCGAGCCGAATCCGGGGCGTTTTGGCTGGATAGCGCCGCTCCCAGCGTGCTGGATCGATTGATGATCCGGTTGCGCGAAACCGGCTTTTTTCCAACATAACGAAACGGCTGTGTTAATATTTGCGGTTTTCAGGGCGTCGTTGCCGCAAATCGGGTAAACGGTGCTCCAGTAAGATTTTGTGATTCCTGCGGACTAACTACCTCACGGGAACGCGAGAAGCCGATTTTTCAGCAGACCGTCCCTGGAGTCAGGCACATATTGTGCAGAATATTTTGTTGGCTCTTCGATGATTTTGAGCCACTTTGACTTTTTTGGCTTGGTTTCAAGCTTCAGGTTTACTCATCTTTCGCCCTATAACAACAAGGGAGTATTGCAATGGCAAAAGGTCATTCCCTCCAGGAACCGTTTCTGAACGCGCTGCGTAAGGAGCGGATTCCCGTCTCGGTCTATCTGGTCAATGGCATCAAGCTGCAAGGCCAGATTGAATCTTTTGATCAATTCGTGGTGCTGCTCAAGAACAGCGTGAGTCAGATGATTTACAAGCACGCCATTTCTACGGTCGTCCCGGTGCGCAATGTTCGGCTGAATCTGGCGCCGGACGATATGGATTCTGGTGAACAGTCCTAACGCTTTGAACCTGATGTGCGGGGGGCCGTTTGTTCGAGCGTCCGCCGGGGAGTGAACGCGCCGTTCTGGTGCACCTGACGCTGGACGGCGCGGCGGAGGGCGAGGATGCGTCCGAGTTCCAGGACTTGGCCGCTTCAGCCGGTGCCGAGTGCATGGCGTTGATTACGGGGCGTCGTTCAACCCCGGATTCGCGGCTGTTCGCCGGTAGTGGCAAAGCGGCGGAAATCCGCGAGGCCGCCGAACAGAGCGAGGCCAAGTTGGTCATTTTCGACCATACGCTGTCGCCGAGTCAGGAGCGCAATCTCGAAACATTTCTGCAGTGCCGGGTGTTGGATCGTACCGGGTTGATCCTGGACATCTTCGCCCAGCGCGCCCGCAGTTTTGAAGGCAAGTTGCAAGTGGAACTGGCGCAGTTACGTCATTTATCGACCCGACTGGTGCGGGGCTGGACTCACTTGGAGCGGCAACGCGGTGGCATTGGCTTGCGCGGTCCCGGCGAGACCCAGTTGGAAACTGACCGGCGGCTGCTCGCGGATCGAATCAAGCAGATTCGCTTGCGTCTGGGGCGAGTCGATCGGCAGCGCGAACAGAGCCGCAAGGCGCGGCGCAAAGCCGATTTGCCGACGGTTTCTCTGGTGGGCTATACCAATGCGGGCAAATCCACCCTGTTCAATGCCTTGACGCAGGCGCAGGTCTACGCCGCCGATCAACTGTTCGCCACGCTGGACCCAACGCTGCGGCGACTGGAACTGCCGGGCGTGGAATCCGTTATTCTTGCCGATACGGTGGGTTTCATCAGCCGCTTGCCGCATGAGCTGGTCGCGGCGTTTCGCGCTACCTTGCGGGAGACGGTCGAGGCCAGCTTGTTGCTGCATGTGATTGATGCGCACCATCCCGACCGGGCGGGTGTCATTGCCCAGGTCGAGGCGGTACTGGCCGAAATTGGCGCTGCGGATCGTCCACAATTGCAAGTGTTTAACAAGATTGATCTGAGCGGGGAGTCGCCGCGTCTGGAACGGGATAGCGAAGGTCAGGCGCGAGCGGTCTGGGTGTCGGCGGCGACCGGTGCCGGGCTGGATTTGTTGTCAACGGCGCTGGCCGAGCGCTTGCGGGGCGGAACTGTTCAGGGCTGGCTTGGTTTGCCGCATTCCGCCGCCCGGTTGCGCGCCCGCCTGTTTGAACTGGGCGCGGTGGTCGCTGAGGAGACCGATTCCGCCGGTGAATGGCTGATTGAAGTGCGCACTTCGCGCAGTAACATAGATTCTCTCTATCGTCGGGACGGCCTGCGGGCGGAATGGGTGCGCTCAGGATTCTCCATCCCGATTTTGAACTGTAATGAAGACCAACTTTGAGGTACGACATGGCCTGGAATGAACCGGGAGGCGGCAACCGTGATCCCTGGAGCGGAGGCGGTCGCGATCAGGGTCCGCCTGATCTGGATGAAGTCGTGCGCAAGCTGTCGGATCGCTTCAACAGCCTGCTGGGCGGACGGCGCGGTGGTGGCAGCGGCAATAGTAGTAGCAGTGGCGGCGGTGGAGCCTCGGGTTCAGGCGGTTCCGGCCTGGCGGGCATTGCTCTGGTGGTGGGTGCCATCGCGGTGATTGGCTGGTTGATTGCCAGTATCTACATCGTGAATGAAGGTGAACGTGGCGTGGTGCTGCGGTTTGGCCGCTATCTGGAAACGACATTGCCTGGCCCCCATTTGCGAATCTTTCCCATCGACCAGGTGGACGTTGTGAATGTCGAACAGCGGCGCTTTCGCGAGGTCGGTTATCGTTCCGGGGCGGGCAGCGGTCGGCAACAACCGGCGATTCGCTCGGTGCCGAAAGAAGCGCTGATGCTCACTCAGGATGAGAACATCGTCGATGTGCGGCTGGCGGTGCAATACCAGATCAAGGATCCCCGCGCTTATCTGTTCAATATCCTTGATCCGGAAAACGTCCTAGTGCATGTGGTGGAAAGCGCCACCCGCGAGACCATCGGCAAAAGCACCATGGACTTTGTGTTGACCGAAGGCCGCAGCGACATCGTGGCGGATATCCGTACTCTTAGCCAGAGTATCCTGGACAGCTACGGCGCAGGCCTGCAAGTTATCACTGTAGTGTTGCAGGATGCCCAACCGCCGGAAGAAGTGCAGGATGCCTTTGCCGACGCCATCAAGGCGCGTGAAGACGAACAGCGGTTGAAGAACGAAGCGGAAGCCTATTCCAATGAAGTCATTCCACGGGCGCGCGGTCAGGCGGCGCGGCGTTTGAATGAATCATCCGCGTATAAGGAGCAGGTTATCGCACAAGCGCAGGGCGAGGCCAGCCGTTTCGAGCAGTTATTGGCAGCCTACAGCAAAGCCCCGGAAGTGACCCGTGAGCGCCTGTATCTGGAAACACTGGAAACGGTGTTGTCTCGGGTGAGCAAGGTGCTGGTGGATGTGCAGGGTACGAATAACCTGATGTATTTGCCTTTGGACCGGTTGCTGAAATCGGGAGAGTTGATACCCGGTGCGGGCGACGGTCGGACGGCGAGCGGTGCCCTGGAAACGTTGCCAGCATCTTCATCGACATCGCAGGATGGCAGCGCGGCAGCAACGCGCCTGCGGGATTTGAATCGTAGTCGGGAGGTGCGCTGATGGCCGGCTCAATATTGCCGATGTCTCGAAATACCGCGCTGGGCGCACTGGGCGCACTCGTGGCAGTGCTGGCGATGTCGCTGTTCACGGTGAATGAAACCCAGACCGCGATCCGCTTTCAATTGGGCGAAATCGTCCAGGACAACTATAAGCCCGGCCTGCACTGGAAATGGCCGTTGATTAATAACGTCCGCAAATTTGACCGGCGCTTGCAGACCTTGGACACCGATCCGGAACGGTTCCTGACCGCGGAAAAGAAGAACGTCATCGTCGATTCATTCGCCATGTGGCGGATCGAGGATGTACGCACGTTCTACACCACGGTCGGTGGCGATCCGATCCAGGCCAATGTCCGGCTGGATCAGATTGTCAAGGACAGTTTGCGCAGCGAGTTCAGCAAACGCAGCATTCAGGAAGTGGTGTCCGGCGACCGGGTGCAGATCATGGACACGCTCAGCCGGTTGCTCAAGGAGCAGGCAACGCAGTTAGGCATTGCGGCGGTGGATGTCCGGATCAAACGCATTGATTTGCCGCCGGATGTCAGCAACTCCGTGTTTAGCCGCATGAAGGCCGAGCGGTTGCGGGTGGCCAAGGATTTCCGTTCGCGGGGCGGAGAAGCGGCGGAACGCATTCGCGCTGATGCGGATCGGCAAAGTACCGTGATCCTGGCGGAGGCTTATCGTGACGCCGAGCGGCAGCGCGGCGAGGGCGATGCCCAGGCGGCGGATATTTATGCCCAGGCGTATAGCAAAGATCTGGATTTCTATAGCTTCCACCGCAGCCTGAGCGCCTATCGGCAGAGCTTTAACAGCCATAATGACGTACTAGTTCTGGAGCCGGATTCACAGTTCTTCCGCTATTTCAACCAGGCGCAACCCGGTTCTGTGTCCCCGCCTAGCAACGCGCAATGATGATGGCAATCCGTTGTTGCAATGACGGTGACGCCATGACCGGACGCGGCCATGTGGAATGAATTGCTGGCGGCGTTCGGTTTGATGCTGGTGCTCGAGGGTATGCTGCCGTTTCTCAGTCCGGAGTCCTTCCGGAAAACCTTGCAGCGGATGGCGCAACTGGAGAACCGGCTCTTGCGGCTGACCGGACTGGCCAGCATGGGGCTGGGCCTGGTGGTGCTGTACGTCTTTCGCTGATTCCGCTTAGGCGATTTCCTGAAAAGAGGATATCGACCTTGAACCCTACTCCAGTCAAACGTGAAAAATTGAGCCACGGAATGACACAGAATGACACAGAAAAAGAAAAAATTTTCCGTGTTTTTCCGTGTTTTTCTGTGGCTAATCTCTGGAATGATGACCGACACCCGGTATAGTCTTTATGAGAAATCACCTTATCAGGCTCAACCCCTGATCCACACTGCCCTGCATTCTCCCTTTCATGATCCAAGACCGCTGGTTATTGCCGGAAGGCATTGAAGAAATCCTGCCGCCCGCCGCGGGTCGGCTGGAACGACTGCGCCGTGATCTGCTCGACTTATACGAGAGTTGGGGTTACGAGCTGATTATTCCGCCCCTGATTGAATTTCTGGACTCGCTGCTGACCGGAGCGGGCGATGATCTCGAACTGCAAACCTTCAAGCTGACCGATCAGTTAAGCGGCCGGATGATGGGGGTGCGGGCGGATATGACCCCGCAGGCAGCGCGGATTGATGCGCATTTGCTCAAGCGTGATGGCCCAGTGCGGCTGTGCTATATGGGCACGGTGTTGCGCACCCGCGCCGATGGGTTTGGCGGCTCCCGCAGTCCCTATCAGGCGGGCGTGGAGTTGTACGGCCATCGCGGCTGGGAAAGCGATCTGGAAGTGCTGACCCTGATGCTGGAGACTCTGTGCATTTCGGGAATCGGCGAGATTCATCTGGATCTGGGTCATGTTGCCATTTTCCGCGAACTAGTTCGGCAGGCGGGATTGAATGCAGAACGGGAGCGGGTGCTGTTTGAAGCGTTGCAGCGCAAGGCGTTGCCGGACATTCATCAGCAACTCGCGGAGTGGACGCTACCCGAGCGGCAGCGCGAATCGCTTCAGGCGCTGGCGACTTTGAACGGCGGGCCGGACGTGCTGGATGAAGCCGAGGCGCGATTGGCGGCCAGTGGCGATGCGGTAGGGGAAGCGTTGACGATGCTGCGGCGGTTGGTTGAGGCGTTGCGCCAATCGTGGCCAGGCTTGCCGATTCACGTCGATCTGGCGGAGTTACGCGGCTATCACTATCACACCGGCGTTCTATTTTCCGCCTACACGCCGGGGCAGGGCGTCGCCATCGCCCAAGGCGGTCGGTATGACGAGATTGGCCAGGTGTTTGGCCGGGCCAGGCCAGCGACCGGGTTTAGCACCGATCTGGCAAACTTGTTGTGGTTAGGCGCATTGCCCGAGGTCGCAGCAACGGGTATTTACGCCCCGCCGATGGGCGATGCGGCGCTGGAAACCGGGGTAGCGAGCTTGCGCCGCCAGGGTGAACGGGTCATTCGGGCGCTGCCGGGGGCCGATGTGGAGCCATGTACTTTGGGCTGCGACCGGCAGTTAGCGCAAACAGCAGGCGAGTGGGTCATGATTCCCTTGCTGAATTCAGTCAATAAGACAGGAACCTGACATGGGCAAGAATGTAATCGTCATCGGCGCGCAATGGGGCGACGAGGGCAAGGGTAA
>JAIFNF010000322.1 GCA_020047885.1 Gammaproteobacteria bacterium
AAACGATAGAATTCATCGGCTATCCACTGGCTTTGTCCACCTTCCACCGAATTTGGCTGATGATGACCCACGACGACGTTCTCAATCACTTACATACGCTCCGCGATTTCATCCGCTGGGGGGCCAGCCGCATGAATGAAGCCGGCTTGCACTTTGGCCATGGCACCGACAATGCCCTCGATGAAGCGGCGGCGCTCACGCTACATGCCCTGCATCTCCCCCCCGATCTGCACACGGACTATTTGCAGGCCGCGCTGACCCCGGACGAAAAACAGGCCGTGCGCCATCTGCTGGAACGGCGACTGACCGAACGCAAACCGGCGGCTTATCTCACCCAGCGCGCCTGGTTCATGGGTCTGCCATTCTATGTCGATGAGCGGGTGCTAATTCCGCGTTCGCCGCTGGCTGAACTGATCGAGCGGCAGTTTGCGCCGTGGCTGACCGATAGCCGCAAGGTGGAAAATATCCTGGATTTGGGTACGGGCAGCGGCTGCATCGGCATCGCCTGCGCCTACACCTTCCCGGATGCGCGGGTGGATCTGGTAGACATTTCCGCCGACGCCCTGGCCGTCGCCCGGCGCAATGTGGCCGAGCATGGGCTGGAAGACCAGGTGGAGGTGATCCAGTCGGATCTGTTCTCGGCGCTGAAGGGCCGCCATTACGACCTCATCATCAGCAATCCGCCCTATGTGGCGCTGGACGAACTGGATGCGCTGCCCGCCGAATATCACCATGAACCCCGGTTGGGACTGGCGGCGGGCGTGGTCGGCCTGGATGTAGTCATCGACATCCTGCATCAGGCTGCCGATTTCCTGAGCCGGGATGGTCTATTAGTGGTCGAGGTCGGCAATGCTCAATATGCACTTTGCGAAGCCATGCCGGAAGCGCCCTTCACCTGGCTGGAATTCGAGCGGGGCGGTCAGGGCGTGTTTTTGTTAAATGCATCGCAAGTACGCCGACTGTAGAGGAGCATCTGATGGATACCGCGATTGTTTTCGACTTGGCGCTGATCGACAAATACGACAAGGCCGGTCCCCGCTATACCTCTTACCCGACCGCCGTGCAGTTCCATGACGGGTTCGGTGAAGCGGAATACCGGGAACAGGCGCTGGCCAGTCATGCCAGTGGCCGACCGCTGTCGCTGTATCTGCATATCCCCTTCTGCGATACGGTGTGTTTCTACTGCGCCTGCAACAAGATCATCACCAAGAACCGCCAGCATACGCTGCCCTATCTGGAGCATCTCCACCGGGAAATTGCGTTGCAGGGCGCACTGTTCGACCCTTCCCGTCCGGTCACGCAACTGCACTGGGGTGGTGGTACGCCGACCTTTATCAGCGCTGACCAGATGCGCGAGTTAATGCGGGTCACCGGCGAACATTTCCAGCTATTAGGCGACGACAGCGGCGAGTATTCCATCGAGGTCGATCCTCGCGAAACCGATGAGGGTACGGTCGGTCTGCTGCGCGAAATCGGTTTTAACCGGCTGAGTCTGGGCGTTCAGGACTTCGATCCCGAGGTGCAGAAAGCGGTCAACCGCCTGCAATCGCGGGAGATTACGCTGAAGGTTATGGAAGCCGCCCGCACTGAGGGCTTTCATTCGATCAGCGTCGATTTGATCTACGGACTCCCTTTGCAGACCGTTGCCCGTTTTACCCGCACGATTGACGACATCATTACCCACAATCCTGACCGGATTTCAGTATTCAATTACGCGCACTTGCCGGAGATGTTCAAAAGCCAGCGGCAAATCGACGCCCATTTATTACCGCCGCCAGCGGTGAAACTGGAGATTCTAAAAACGGTGATCGAGCGATTGACCGACGCGGGTTATGTCTATATCGGCATGGATCACTTCGCCAAGCCGGATGATGAACTGGCGTTGGCGCAGCAGGCTGGGACGCTGTATCGCAATTTCCAGGGCTACAGCACCCACGCGGATTGCGATTTAATCGGCTTGGGTGCCACGTCGATTGGCATGGTCGGCGATAGCTACAGCCAGAATTTGAAGGAACTGGAAGCCTATTACGCCCGAATTGCCGAGGGCCGGATTGCGGTCTTTCGCGGTGTGCAACTGAATGATGATGACCGATTGCGGCGGGCGGTGATTACCACGCTAATCTGTCATTTTGCCCTGGAATTTGCCGCCATTGAGCGCCAGTACGGCATCGTGTTTCGCGACTATTTCACCCAGGAACTGACAGAACTGGCCGACATGCAGGCGGATGGATTGTTGGCGCTGTCTGAAACTGGAATTCAGGTCTTACCACCGGGTCGGTTGCTGATCCGCAATATTTGCATGACGTTTGATCGCTATTTGCGAGAGCAGAAGCAGCAACGCTTTTCGAGGGTGATTTAAGACGCCCGCGCCGGGATTTTTGCATTTCTGACTTGTTCTATTCGGAAATTTCAGCTAATTCTTTTCAGTCAAGCGCCCGTTTGTGGCAACCTTAACCCTTACCGCCATCTTTACGAGGAGAGTACCTCTGATGAATCGCTTCAATCGCAATGTTCTGAGCATCGCTGTCAGTGCCGCTATCCTGAGTCTGGGTGGACTCGCTCACGCTGAAGACACCATCAAAATCGCCATTGCCGGTCCGATCACCGGCCCAGTCGCCCAGTATGGCGAAATGCAAATGAACGGCGCCAAAATGGCGGTCGAGCAGATCAACGCCAAGGGCGGCGTTGATGGCAAGAAGCTGGAGGCGGTGTTAATGGATGATGTGTGCGAACCCAAGCAGGCCGTCGCCATCGCTAACCAGATCGTCAACCAGAAGATCAAATATGTCGTGGGTCATCTCTGCTCCGGCTCCACCCAGCCCGCCTCCAAGCTGTACGAGGAGGAAGGCATCCTGATGATTACCCCCGCCGCCACGAACCCGGCCATCACCCAGCAAAAATATAAGATGGTGTTCCGCACCATCGGTACCGATGATCAGCAGGGACCGACCGCTGGCAGGTATATCGCTGAGAAGGTGAAACCCAAGAAACTGGCGATCATCCACGACAAGCAGCAGTACGGCGAAGGCATCGCCAAGGAAGTGGACAAGACCGTCAAGGCCGCGGGCATCAAGCCGGTGCTGTTTGAAGGCATCAACAAAGGCGACACCAATTTCTCCGCCCTGATTACCAAGATGAAGAAAGAAGGCGTGGATTTCGTCTACTACGGCGGCTACCACCCGGAACTGGGTCTGTTGCTGCGGCAATCCAAGGATCAGGGCTTTAGCGCGACCTACATGGGTCCCGAAGGCGTAGGCAACAAGGACATTAGTGCGATTGCCGGTCCGGCGTCGGAAGGTCTGTTGGTCACCCTGCCTGCCGATTTCAGCACCGACCCCGCCAATGCCGCACTGGTCAAGGCGTTCAAGGACAAGAATCAGGATCCCACGGGTCCGTTCGTGATGCCGGCCTACGCGGGTGTGCAGATCATCGCCGACGCCATCAAGGGCGCCAAGACGGAGGATACTGAAAAGCTGGCCGAGTACATCCGCAAGAACAGCTTCGATACCCCGATTGGCAAGGTCGCCTTCAGGGACAATGGCGATTTGAAGGAATTTCAGTTCGTGGTCTTCACCTGGCACGCCGACGCCACCAAGACGCCGGTCAAGTAACGGGATGCGGGATACGGGGTTCGGGAGGCGGAACAACCTGCCGCACCCTGATCCCTGTGTACGTCGCCGATTCCCGATCCCCGTTCCCCGATACTCGCTCCCCGACCCCCATGTCCGATTCCGCCATCCTTGAATTCATCCAGCAGATCATTAACGGTCTGACCCTGGGCAGCATCTACGCGCTGATCGCCATTGGCTACACCATGGTGTACGGCATCATTGGCATGATCAACTTCGCCCACGGCGAGATTTACATGATCGGCGCCTACGTCGGTCTGCTGGTCATTACCGCGCTGGGGCTGTTCGGCGTGGAGAGCATCCCGCTGATCCTGCTGGCCACCCTGGCGATCAGTATTCTGGTCACCAGTTCTTACGGTTGGACCGTGGAGCGGCTGGCCTATCGACCGTTGCGCGGCAGCCCCCGATTGGTGCCGCTGATTTCGGCCATCGGCGTGTCGATCTTCCTGCAAAACTACGTCCAACTCGGCCAGGGTGCCCGTGACGTGTCCATGCAACCGGTGTTGTCCGGGGGCTGGCGCTTCGGGCCGGAAGACGGCTTCCAGGTTTATTTGTCCTACATGCAGGTGTTGATCGCGGTGGTCACGGTGGCGTTTATGGCCGGCCTGACCCTGTTCATTGGCCGTTCGCGCATGGGTCGCGCCTGCCGAGCCTGTTCCCAGGATCGGGCCATGGCGAATCTGTTAGGCATTGACACGGACCGGGTGATTGCACTGACGTTCATTATGGGGGCCGCGCTGGCGGCGGTGGCCGGGGTGCTGGTGTCGATGTACTACGGCCTGGTCAATCCCTTCATCGGCTTCCTGGCCGGACTCAAAGCCTTTACTGCTGCCGTACTCGGCGGCATCGGCAGCATTCCCGGCGCGATGCTGGGCGGAGTGGTGCTGGGGCTGGCGGAAAGTTTTGCCTCGGCGTACCTGCAAACCGAATACAAGGATGTGGTGGCCTTCGGTTTACTGATTCTGGTGCTGCTGGTGCGGCCGACCGGGCTGATGGGTCGCCCCGACGTGGAGAAGGTCTAAATGATGCGCCGCGCCCTGCCGGAAGCTCTGATCGCGGCGGTGCTGACCGCCCTGTTGTTGACCCCGATTTTTGGCCTGCGCATCCAGATTGACGGGATCAACGTCTCGCTGAATCACAATCCCACGCCGGTGCTCATTGCCGTCGCCATCGTGTTTTGCTGGCGGCTGTTCCAGGATTCGGTGCGCCAGTTCTGGACGCAGTGGAAGATGCCGACGGCCTGGCGGGAGAATACCGCGACGGCCGCCCTGGGCCGGATGCGGCAGCAACCGCGTTATCAAAGGCTTTTCTGGATATTGCTGTTGCTCGCCGCCGTCATCTGGCCCTTTACCGCCTCACGCGGCGCGGTCGACGTGATGACCCTGGCGCTGATCTATGTGATGCTGGGCCTGGGTCTGAATATTGCGGTCGGTTTTGCCGGCTTGCTGGTGCTCGGTTACGCTGCCTTTTACGCGGTCGGCGCTTATACCTACGCCCTGCTTGCCCAGCATTACGACCTGTCGTTCTGGCTGTCGCTGCCGGTCGCTGGCGCATTGGCGGCGCTGATCGGCTTCCTGCTCGGTCTGCCGGTGTTGCGCCTGCGCGGCGATTATCTGGCTATTGTCACCCTTGGGTTTGGCGAAATTACCCGGTTGCTGCTGAATAATCTGAACTTTCTAACGGGCGGTCCCGATGGTGTCGGTAATATCCCGCGTCCGACCTTGTTTGGCCTGGAGTTCAGTCGCCGGGCGAGTGAAGGTAGTACGACGTTCCACGAATTTTTCGGCCTGGACTACAGCGGCGAGTACGGCGTGATTTTCATGTATTTGCTGGGCGTTGCGTTGGTGCTGCTCATCCTGTTCGTCATTAACCGCCTATTGCGGATGCCGCTGGGTCGCGCCTGGGAGGCGTTGCGCGAAGATGAAATCGCTTGCCGCTCGCTGGGTCTGAGTCCAACGACCATCAAACTGTCGGCGCTGACCCTGAGCGCGGCCTTCGCGGGACTGGCCGGGGCGTTTTTCGCCGCCCGCCAGGGCTATATCAACCCGGAATCGTTCACGTTTATTGAATCGGCCATGGTGCTGGCGATTGTGGTGCTGGGCGGCATGGGTTCTCAACTAGGCATCATGCTGGCGGCGATTGCCATTACCGCCTTGCCGGAACTGGCCCGCGAATTTGATCAATACCGGATGCTGGCGTTTGGTCTGGTCATGGTGTTGATGATGATCTGGCGGCCTCAGGGTCTTATTCCCGCGGTTCGGCCCCGGATGGAATTGCCCGAACGGCTGGAGGGGTTGCAATGAGTCTGGAACTGGCTAAAACGCCTGTTGCTCAAATCCGGCCACTGCTGGAAGTTGAGCATTTGAGTATGCGGTTTGGTGGATTGCTGGCGGTGGACACGGTGCATTTTGAGGTCCGTCCCGGCCAGATTTTCGCCATCATTGGCCCGAACGGTGCTGGCAAAACCACGGTCTTCAACTGCGTCGGCGGCTTCTATCGCCCGACCACCGGCACGGTGGCGTTGAACGGTCAGCCACTCCATGGGCTGGCCAGCCACCACATTGCTCAGCGCGGTCTGGTGCGCACTTTTCAGAACGTGCGGCTATTCAAGACCATGACCGTGGTCGAAAATCTCCTGATTTCCCAACATACGCAACTGGAAACGCGGCTACTCCCCGGTCTGTTCAAAACCCCCAAATACCGCCGTGCGGAGGCGGAGGCGCTCGATCGGGCGGCATTCTGGCTGGAAAAGGTCGGTTTGCTGTCTGTCGCCAACCGTGAAGCCGGTAATCTGGCCTACGGGCAGCAGCGACGGCTGGAAATCGCCCGCTGCATGATTACTCAGCCGAAAGTGCTGATGCTGGACGAACCGGCGGCGGGGCTGAATCCCCATGAGACCCGCGACCTGGATCGGCTGATCAACGAGCTGCGCGCCGAGCATGGCGTGGCGGTATTGCTGATCGAGCATGATATGAGCCTGGTGATGGGCATTTCCGATGAGATTCTGGTGATGGAATATGGCCGCCCCATCGCGACCGGTACGCCCGCCGAGATTCGCAGTAACCCCAAGAACGTCCACACTTTCTACGGCCAGATCGAGGCGCTCAAGGGCGTGTCGCTGGAGGTGCATCCCGGCGAGATCGTGACCCTGATTGGCGCGAATGGCGCGGGTAAAAGCACCCTGCTGCTGACCATCTGCGGCTCTCCGCAGGCGACCCAGGGTCAGGTGCTGTTTGAGGGCCAGAACATCACCCACAAACCGACGCATGTCATCATGCAATGCGGCCTGGCGCTGGTGCCGGAAGGCCGACGCATTTTCCCCGGCTTGACCGTGCAGGAGAATCTGCAAATGGGCGGGTTCTTCGCCGACAAGGCGCGGCTGGACACCGATCTGGAACGCATCTTCACCCTGTTTCCCCGCCTCAAGGAACGACGCACGCAACGCGGCGGCACCCTGTCCGGCGGCGAACAGCAGATGCTGGCGATTGGCCGGGGGCTAATGGGTCGGCCGAGCCTGTTATTGCTGGATGAACCCTCGTTGGGACTCGCGCCGATCATCATTGCCCAGATTTTCCAGATTCTGAAAGAAATCCGCGAAGAAGGCGTGACCATCTTCCTGGTGGAGCAGAATGCGCATCGCGCCCTGCAACTGGCGGATCGGGGTTATGTGCTGGAAAATGGCCGGATCGTGCTGGCCGACACGGGCGCTAACCTGCTGGCCAATGATGACGTGCGCAAGGCGTATCTGGGCGGTTGACTACTGTGAAGACCGCCGCCTTGATGTAGTATAAGCGCTCCTTTACTCACCCTAACATCGAAGGGCACTGCCATGATTCTGGACAGAGTGGACGCCGGTCGTAACCTCCCCGACGAATTCAACGTAATCATCGAAATTCCGGCGCATTCGGACCCCGTTAAGTATGAAGTTGACAAGGAGAGCGGCGCACTGTTTGTGGATCGTTTCATGAATGCCGCCATGCACTATCCCTGCAATTACGGCTACATTCCCCATACTATGGGCGAAGATGGCGATCCGCTGGATGTGCTGGTCGTCGCACCGCTGCCGG
>JAIFNF010000278.1 GCA_020047885.1 Gammaproteobacteria bacterium
GGGGGATTATTTGCACATTTACTGCAGTTTATCAGTCCCCGGGTGTTCGATATTATCAAGACCACAGACATTCTGATCATGGTCTATCTGGGCGGTATCGCGTCAATCACCGGTTCTATTCTGGGCGCAACGCTGTACACCGTGATGCTGGAAGTCCTGCGACCATCTACCGTTGCCGGGTTGTTATCCTGGTTGCCGGAGATGGTGTTTAATCCCCTGAATGAGTATTTCATTCGCCATCTGGGCGTCTGGCGTATGGTCATCATGCCGTTGTTGCTGGTGCTAGTAATGCTGTACTGGCCGCGTGGCATCATGGGTCTGCGGGAGTTTCGCGGCTTCATTCCGCGCCGGGATCGAGAGGCGCATCGTCCCCTGAAAGCGCCTGAACCGGGGGGAACGCCATGACCACGTTGCTTGAAGCGACTAAGGTTCGGCATTTCTTTGGCGGTCTGTGCGCGGTCGGCGATTTTAATCTGGATCTCCAGTCCGGTCAGTTGATGGGCATCATTGGTCCGAATGGCGCGGGTAAAACTACGGTATTCAACCTCATTACCGGCGTCTATCGGGCGACGGAAGGCAGCATCCGGTTCAACGGCACCGAGTTGGTGGGCAAGACGCCACATCAGATTACCGCGTTGCGCATCGGCCGCACGTTCCAGAATATCCGGCTGTTCCGCGATCTATCGGTGCTGGACAATGTGCGCATCGCCCACTATGCCCAAGCGGATTACAGTCCGCTGGAAGCGCTGCTGCATATCGGTCGCTATCGCCGGGAGGAGGAGCGAATTATTGAAAATTCCCAGCGGTTGTTGTCCATTTTCAAGCTGGAGGCGTTGGCGGGCGAAACGGCCAGGAATCTGCCCTATGGGATGCAGCGGCGGTTGGAAATTGCCCGGGCGCTGGCGATTGGACCAGAGTTGCTGTTGCTGGATGAACCGGCGGCCGGGATGAATCCCAATGAGATTGATCAGTTGATGGAATTTATCCAGTGGATTCGTCGGGAATTCAAGCTGACTATTTTGCTGATTGAACATCAGATGAAATTAGTGATGGGGATTTGCGAGCGGATCAAGGTGCTGGATTTCGGCGAAACCCTGGCGGAAGGACCGCCGGAAGCCATTCAAAACGATCCCAAAGTGCTGGAAGCGTACTTGGGCGAGGGGCCAGTCGGATGAGCGAGGTCAACGGCGCGTTGGAGAACCTGCAACTCGAAGTGCGGGATCTGGAAGTGCATTACGACGGCATCCGCGCCCTGCATGGGGTGTCCTTCACCGTGCCAAAGGGTGAAATTGTGACGCTGATTGGCGCGAATGGGGCGGGAAAGACCTCTATTCTGCGGGCAATTTCCGGTTTGACGCCCTATACCGGCTCCATCGTCTTCGAAGGTCGGGATCTACAGCGGGTTCCGGCGCATCAGATCGTCGGGATGGGCATCGCGCATGTCCCGGAAGGGCGTGGGATTTTTGGCAATTTGACGGTGCAGGAGAACCTGCGGCTGGCCACCTGGCAACGGCGGGACAAGGAAGAAATCGAGATCGATTACGACCGGGTATTCACCATCTTTCCGCGCCTGATGGAACGGCGCGATCAACCCAGCGGCACGCTGTCCGGCGGCGAGCAGCAAATGCTGGCGGTGGGCCGGGCCTTGATGAGTCGGGGTCGATTGCTGTTGCTGGATGAACCGTCGATGGGTCTGGCTCCCAGACTGGTTCGGGAAATTTTCCGCGTGATTCAGGATATTAACCAGTCAGGGGTGACGGTTCTGCTGGTCGAGCAGAACGCCAATATGGCCTTGCACATCGCTTCCCGTGCCTACGTGCTGGAGACCGGAGCCGTCATTCTGTCCGGTGCCGGTCGGGAGCTGTTGGGCGATCCACGGGTCAAGGAAGCGTATCTGGGGGCATGACGCCATGCCATCCGCGCCGTAACGGTTATGCGTCTTACTCCTCAGCAACGTCAGGCCATTCTTGCCAGTGTCGGCCACTATTTCGGCTCGAATACGCCCGTGTGGCTGTTTGGTTCACGGGTCAGTGATCAGCGCCGGGGTGGCGACGTAGACCTTTATATCGAACCTGAACACAGCAATCTGTTGGCCGAACTGCGCTGTAAGACCCAGTTGAAAGAGGCGCTTGACCTGCATGTTGACTTGGTGGTGAAACGTCCGGGTCATGCTCACCCGATTGAGCAAATCGCCCGGGAAACGGGGGTACGGTTATGACTGCACATCTCGAACTGATTTGGAAACGACTGGATCATTTGGCGCGAATGGCCAATTATCTGGTTTATTCCTATGAGCACGCGCAAGCGATGATGCCGATTGTCGATTGGAGCGCGTTAACCCCGGATCAGCATGAAAGTCTCGCGGCATTCCGGGTCAGATTCAGTGAGTACCAAGAACACTTGGGCAAGACCATGCGGGCGATTGCGCTTGAGGAGGAGGTTGCAACCGAACCCTTTGGGGCAGTGCTGGCTTTCATGGAAAAACTCGAAATTCTCGATTCTGTAGACCATTGGAAGCAAATTCGAGAACTGCGCAATGCCATCAATCACGAATATGAGGAAAATCCGGATCGTCTTTCCGAGTTTTTCAGTTTGCTAATCAAGGAAACGCCGACATTGCAGGATTATCACCAGCGTCTGACAGCGTTTTGTCAAAAATCCTACGACAACCCGTTCAGAGATAGCTGAACAGTTCCAGCGGATACCGTTTCCCCGCCAGATAGTCATCAATGCAGCGCAACACCATCGGACTGCGCAACCGCGAACCCAGCAAACTGATTTCCTCCCGTGTCAGCCATACCGCTCGTTCAATCCCGTGATCCAGTGGTTGGTCGGGATGGTGATGCAGGGCGGTTCCAGCAAAACAGGCGCGCACGTAGGTGTCGCCCCGGGGATGCGTCCAGTAATAGACGCCGACCACCGCGCTGACTTCCACTTCCCAAGCGGTTTCCTCCAGCGTCTCCCGAATCGCCCCAGCCGCCAGCGTCTCGTGGGCATCCAGATGACCGGCAGGCTGGTTATACACCAGATCATCGCCGTCAGCGTATTCCTCCACCAGCAGAAACCGCCCGTCGCGTTCAATGATCGTGGCGACGGTCAACCTGGGCAACCATTCTCGAATATCCATGGAAATCTCCTTTACGGCACCGGTTTAGCGAGGGTGAAAGCTCCGCGCAAGTCGCCTTCCTTGAAGCCGCGCGCCTTATCATCGGGATACAGCGCCTTCAATTGGGCTTCCACTTCGGGAGGAATCGTGTCCCCATGGCAGCTCAGACAGAGGGAAGCGGTCGGAATGGCTTTCATGTAGCGGAAGGTTTTCTGACCCTGGTCGTCGTCGATGACGGCGAAGAATTCCAGCTTGTCCACCGGTTCGCCCTGCGCCTTGCGGGCGTCAAACTGCTTGAGCACCGCCAGTTCCCAGTTATCCGGGGCGTTACTGGGATTGCGCACTTTCAGGCTGGTGCGGCCGACCAGCATCTCTCGCTCCGTGGACAGTTTATCGGCGATTTGGGCAGCTTGCCCGTGGCAAACCTCGATACCACTGACGGGACCGCCGGTTTTCACCGCCTGCTGGAGCGCTTCCTTTAACGTAGCGCCGAATTGTTGCGCGGTAGCCCGGCTGGCCTTAATTTCGGCGGTGGGCGCTGGCGGTTCGATATCGACTGGTGGTTTGGCGAAGGCGACGCTGGCGGCCAGCGCTGCGTTAAAGGCCAAGAGCAAAGCATATTTCATGCAGGTTCTCCGATAGGAAAAGTAGAGTCCACTGACGTTCAGTCCAGCGCCGCAGCGACGCCTCTGAACGCGGGATTGACGGCCGTGATCACCCAGGTGGGAATCGCCGCCAAGTAACTACTGAATCGACCCTTGTCCTCGAACCGGGCGCGGAACGTGGACTGGGCAAAAAAGTTACCGAGTCGGGGGACGATGCCGCCGCCGATATACACGCCGCCCCGCGCGCCCAAGGTAATCGCCAGATTCCCTGCTGCCGTACCCAACGCCCCGCAGAAGATCTCCAGTACATCTCGGCAATGGCGGCACCCTCCCGCTAAGGCTCGATCCGTAATGTCCGCCGGTGTCAGCACCTCCGCTGTCCAGCCTTCCAGTTCCGCCAAGGCGTGGTAGAGATTGATCAGCCCCGGTCCCGACAACAGCCGTTCCGGCGAGACATGGCCAAACTGTTTTTGCAAAATCCGGCTGATCGCCCATTCCCGGTCATCGCCTGGCGAGAACGTGACATGGCCCCCTTCCGTTTCCAGCGGCAGCCAGCGTTCCCCCGACCAGACCAGTCCGGACACACCCAGACCGGTGCCGGGGCCGATCAGCGCAATCGGTGCACCCTGAACGGCTTCACCCCCGCCGACCGTTTGGCGTTCATCCGGTGCCAGCCAGGGCAGCGCCAGCGCGAGGGCGGTAAAGTCGTTGAGAAGGGTTAAGCGCTCCAGCCCCAGTTCCTGCCGCACTGCTGCTATCGAGAACGACCAGGGGCTGTTGGTGAATTGAATCTGGTCACCGTTAATCGCTGTGGCAACGGCAACGGCGGCTCGCCGGGGACGCACTCCCCCGACCACGTGCAAAAAGGCTTGTACGGCCGCGGTCAGATTGGGAAAATCAGCACAGGCCAAGGTCTGTTCGGCGTACAATCGCCGATGCGCATCGACTAGGGCAAAGCGGGCATTGGTGCCGCCGATGTCGGCGACCAGATCGGGGGGGGAGTTTAAATAATCCGGCATAGTCTGCATTCTGGTTGCTGGAAAACGGGATGCAATGGGGCGATGGGGAAGACCCATCGTTACCATGTGAAAAGTCTCTGAAAAGAGGTCATTGCTTGATTTTAACGGATACGGCTGTTTATTTCCGGGGTTCCATACCAAGTCTTTCGATAGTTTAGCCTATAGCCACCGTTCTGCTGGGTGGGTTTTGTGAGTTTCTGGGCGAACCACCGGAACAATGGCCTCGTTAAGCCATCCATTGGAGTAATTTAACATGCTGAAAAAAATCTTATTTTTTGTGGGTATTGCGGGTTTCTGGTTGCTACTGGCCAGTTGCGGCTCGGGTTCTGACGATGCTGATCCGGGTGACGGCGGGAACAGCGGGGGCAGTGAGGTTGAGTCAGCATTGGATCGCTATGTAGACCGGCCGGATGCCAATTACGCTTTTAGTGAATATCACTCGGAGCGTAAGGTTGGCTATGACGCCTATTTTCTACGCATGACCTCCCAGCAGTGGCGTTCCCCCAGCGAGGTAGATCGGCCGCTCTGGGAACACGAGGTCACGATCGTGATTCCGCAAATCAGCCTGGACAGTACCGATACCGCGATTCTGTTGATCTCTGGCGGGAGTAACGACGGCACATTTAAGACCGAAGTTGACCAAGTGGTCGGGGCAGCGGCGGTCGCATCCGGCGCGGTGCTGGCGGTGGTCGGTCAGGTGCCGAATCAGCCGCTGTATTTTGCCGATGAGAATGGAGTGGGTCGGACGGAGGATGAAATTCTGGCCTACAGTATGGACAAAGCCCTCGATACCGGCGACATGGAATGGGCGGTGCATCTGGCGATGACCAAGGCCGCGGTGCGCGCCATGGACACGGTGCAGACCTTTGCGGCTAGTAAGGGCAAGTCAATCAAGAATTTTCTGGTGATTGGCGGCTCCAAGCGTGGCTGGACGACCTGGCTGACGGCGGCGGTTGACCCCCGCATCAAGGCCATCGCGCCCGCTTCGATTGATATGCTCAACCTCGGCCAGCAATTCATCCATCAATGGGAGGCTTACGGCTTTTACGGGCCGGCAGTAGGCGATTACGTCGCGTTTGACTTGCCCTGTCGCGTCCAGACGCCGCAGGGGAAGGCATTGTTGCAGGTCATTGATCCCTACGCCTACCTCGACCGTTACACCATGCCCAAATTGATCCTGAACGCGACCGGCGACCAGTTTTTCGTCACCGATTCGTCGCGGTTCTACTACGCCGATCTGCTGGGTCCCAAATGGTTACGCTACGCGCCGAACACCGACCATAAGCAGAATGAGGAGGTGTTGATCAATGCGCTGTCCTGGATCGACGACATTCTGGATAACAAAACCAGCCCGCAACTCGACTGGGTGTTGCAAGCGGATGGGACGCTCAGAATGACGGCTACAGCGACGCCCAAGGAAGTCAAACTCTGGCAGGCGACCAATCCGGCAGCCCGGGATTTTCGCCTCGAAGCGATTGGCCCGGTGTGGACTAGCCAGAATCTGACCCCGGCGGCGGATGGCTCCTATGTCGGTACGGTTCAACAACCGCCGACCGGCTGGACGGCGTTTCTGATCGAGGCGACCTTTGCGACCGCCGGGGTCTTCGAACCCGATCAGGTCTATAGCACCAGCGTGCAGATTACCCCCGATACCCTGCCGTATGCGGGTACCGCCTGCCGGTGAGCTGTTCTTCCCTGTCTTTCAACCCGGGTAGCCGATATTCCGAACCACCCCGTCGCTTCGCGCCACACCTCCTCCTTAGCCAAGGAGGGGAATCCAGCAGTCCGGCGATCATCGGGAAAAGCTATAGCGCTGGAATCTGTCGGTGTGTCGGTTCAGCGTGTATCGTGTGCGCCTTGTAAAATGCTGCATAGCCACATTAGAATAGTCGAAATGACGACGATCAAACCACCAACCCCGTAAACCT
>JAIFNF010000186.1 GCA_020047885.1 Gammaproteobacteria bacterium
CGGGGCGCTGGAACTGCAAAAACGGGTGCTCCAGAATCCGGAGCTGATCGGTACCGAACAGGAGCTCTGGCTGCTGGCCAGTGCTAATGTCGATACGCTGGTCAAGGGCAACATCGACCGCTCAATCGACGAAACGCAACGACCGATCAAAGACAACCAAATCGACTGGGTTGATCGCTTGCTGGCTGCCGGCCAGATCGAAAAGCAGTTCAACGCGATTCTCTTTGGCAGTGGCGATTCACGCGAACCGGAACAGGCGGGTATTCGGGGCGCACTGATGGGTTCGTTCTACACCCTGCTGGTGACGTTCCTGTTGTCGTTCCCGATTGGCGTGGCGACCGCCGTGTATCTGGAAGAATTCGCCCCGAAGAACCGCTGGACGGATTTGATCGAAGTCAATATCAACAACCTGGCGGCGGTTCCGTCCATCGTCTTCGGACTGCTCGGCCTGGCGGTGTTCATCAACTTCTTCGGCCTGCCGCGCTCTGCCCCCTTGGTCGGCGGACTGGTTCTGAGTTTGATGACGCTACCTGTGATTATTATTGCTGGTCGCGCTGCATTGACCTCGGTGCCGCCATCGATCCGCGAAGCCGCGCTCGGTATTGGTGCCTCAAAATTGCAGATGGTTGGCCACCACGTCCTGCCGCTGGCGATGCCCGGTATGTTGACTGGCTCGATCATCGGTATGGCGCGCGCGCTGGGCGAATCCGCACCACTGCTGATGATCGGTATGGTGGCGTTCATTGTTGACGTGCCAAAGGGTTTGACCGATCCGGCCACAGTGCTGCCAGTGCAAATTTACCTTTGGTCTGACCTGCCGGAACGCGCTTTTGTCGAACGCACCTCGGCGGCTATTATGGTATTGCTGGCGTTCATGATCGTTATGAATGGCCTGGCAATTGTTCTGCGCAAGCGCTTCGAGCGCCGCTGGTAAGATCTCCTGAAATCCCCGAGGATTATTTCACATGAGCACAACGACCATCGAAGTCAAAGCGAGCCTGGATAACAACCTGGCGAATTCTGAAACTCGGCAAAGCGCACTATCCAGCGCACAGATTACCGATTATGATCATCGGCAAACAGTTGGAAAAATCACGGTGGACAATCCCAAGATGGTTTGCCGTGATGTCAATGTTTATTACGCTGAAAAACATGCCATCAAGCACGTCAGTCTTGATATTGGCGCTAATGAGGTCATTGCTTTTATTGGCCCTTCCGGTTGTGGTAAATCAACTTTTTTGCGTTGCCTGAACCGGATGAACGATACCATCCCCATTTGCCGGATTACCGGCAAAATCCAACTGGAAAGTGAGGATATTTACGACAAAAACATTGATGTCGTGCAACTGCGGGCACGGATCGGTATGGTATTCCAAAAACCCAATCCCTTTCCTAAATCCATCTATGAAAATGTCGCTTATGGGCCGCGCATTCATGGTATGGTGAACAACAAAGTGGAGATGGATGAGCTGGTGCGTGCCAGTCTGGAACGGGCTGGCCTTCTCAAGGAAGTCGATAAGCGTATGAATGAACCGGGCACTAGTTTGTCTGGCGGCCAGCAGCAACGGTTGTGTATTGCGCGGGCGATCGCAGTTAATCCCGAAGTGATTCTCATGGATGAACCTTGTTCAGCACTCGATCCCATTGCCACGGCTAAAATCGAAGAACTGATTGACGAATTGCGGGAAAATTACACCATTGTGATCGTCACTCACTCCATGCAGCAAGCAGCGCGGGTTTCCCAGCGCACGGCCTATTTCCACTTGGGTGATTTGATTGAAATTGGTGAAACGGATCAAATTTTTACCAATCCCAAGCATAAGCTCACTGAAGACTATATCACTGGCCGCTTTGGCTGACTCACTGTACATTCCAATTGGAGTATTCATCCATGGCTATCAGTCACGATGCCCATACGGTCAAGCAGTTTGATGTACAACTCGCCAATCTGCGCAATCTGGTGCAGGAAATGGGTGGACTGGTCGAAGATCAGATTCAAAACGCCATCAAGGCATTGGATAACGAAGATATCAATGCCGCCCGCGAAGTCATCGCTCGTGACCAGATCATCAACGGGTTGCAGGTTAAGGTCGATGAAGACAGCGTGAGCATGATTGCTCTGCGTCAGCCGCTAGGTGGCGATTTGCGACTGATTATGTCGCTGTCCAAGATCGTTACTGATCTGGAAAGGATCGGCGATGAAGCGGAAAAAATCGCCCGCATGACCGTTAAAACCTATGATGGTGCGGGCAGTCCCCCCAATGCCAAACTGCTGCGCGATGTGCAACCCATGTCCAAGCTGGCGGCCAATATGCTGCATGGCTGCCTGGATGCACTGGCGCGACTGGATGTGGAAAAAGCGGTTGAGGTTGCCCAGGGTGATGATGAGCTCGATCAGGAATTCCAGTCCGCATTGCGACGTCTCATCACCTACATGATGGAAGACCCGCGCACCATCGGCCATGCGATTAGCGTGATCTTCATTATTAAAGCCTTGGAACGGATTGGCGATCATTCCAAGAACATTGCCGAATACATTATTTATCTGGTGAAAGGCAAGGACGTTCGGCATGTTAAAATGGACGTGCTGGTTCAGGATGCGCTGGCCGGAGAGTGATGAGTCCCCCCTTTAGCAAAGGGGGCGGTGAATACTTACAATTATTCCACGAGATTTCCAATGGCTGAACTCACCACGCCTTACTATCTGATAGACGAAAACAAGCTGGAAAAAAATCTCAAAATCATTCAACAGGTGCGTGAAGCCTCAGGCGCAAAGTCAGTACTGGCGCTAAAATGCTTTTCAACCTGGAGTGTCTTTGACCTGATGCGGAAATATCTGGATGGAACGACCAGTAGTTCGCTGTTTGAAGCTCGATTGGGTTATGAAAAATTTGGCAAGGAGGTTCATGCCTATAGCGTCGCTTTTTCTGAAAAAGAGGTTAAATCGGTCAAAAAATTTGCTGATAAAATTATTTTTAATTCAATTTCGCAATTCATGACTTATCATGAAAATATGGGTTCCATGAAACTGGGATTGCGCATCAATCCAGGCATCAGTTATTCACATTTTGACCTCGCTGATCCGGCCAGGAAATATTCGAGGCTTGGGGTTTCAGACAAAAAAGAAGTTACAAAAATTGTGCCACTCCTCAGTGGCGTTATGTTTCATTTTAACTGTGAAAATGATGATTTTGAAAATCTGTCCAATTCTATTGACCTGATCGGCCAAAATTACGGGGATCTTCTGGAAAAGATGGAATGGGTTAGCTTTGGCGGTGGTCTGTTCTTTACCAAGGACGGCTATCCACTCGATCAATTTTGTAAAAAATTAAAAGATTTCAGTGAAAAATTCAGTATTCAGGTTTATCTGGAGCCTGGCGAAGCCACGATTACCGGTTGCGCTGAACTGGTCACAACGGTTCTGGACATTGTTCATAATGACATTAACATCGCTATCATCGATGCTTCGGTCGAAGCCCATACACTGGATCATCTGATTTATCACACGAATCCGGGCATCAGCTTTCCAGAACCCGGGAATCATCATGTTATGATTGCTGGTCGAACCTGTCTGGCCGGTGATGTATTCGGCGAGTATCGGCTGAAAACCCCATTAAAAATCGGTAGTGAAGTCCGCATTGCTGATACTGCGGGTTACACGATGGTCAAAAAGAACTGGTTTAACGGTATCGCCATGCCGGCTATTGTCGTGCGCCGACTGGATGGTACAGTGGAAATCGTCCAAAAATTCGGTTATAAAGATTTTAAGTGCAGTCTTTCATAATTCAGAGGTCTCTTGATGAAAAGCAACCTATTAATCATTGGCGCTGGCGGCGTTGCCCATGTCGCTGCCCACAAAGCCGCTATGCATAATGATGTGCTGGGCGATATTTGCATTGCTTCAAGAACGCAGGAAAAATGCGATCAGATTATTGCCAGCGTTCATCGCAAAGGGCATCTCAAGGATTCTGCAAAAAAGCTTTATTCCCGACAAATTGATGCGCTTGATATTCCCGCTACCGTGAAGTTGATTAATGAAACGCAGTCGCAGATTGTGATCAATCTCGGCAATGCGTTTATCAATATGTCAGTTCTGGAAGCCTGCCTGGAAACCGGTGCGGTGTATATCGACACGGCAATTCATGAAGATCCGGACAAAGTCTGTGAAACTCCTCCCTGGTACGCCAATTATGAGTGGCAGCGTAAAGATCGTTGTGCCGAGAAAGGACTGACCGCTATTCTCGGTGCCGGATTTGATCCCGGTGTGGTCAATGCGTATTGTGCGCTGGCCGTGAAGCGTTATTTCGACAAGATCGATACGATTGATATTCTTGACGTCAATGCCGGAAGCCATGGTAAATACTTCGCCACTAACTTTGATCCGGAAATTAACTTCCGTGAATTTATCAAGGTTTGGACCTGGATTGACCGCCAATGGCAAGAGTATCCAACGCATTCGGTTAAACGTACTTATAATTTCCCGGTTGCCGGTTCCTGCCCGATTTATCTCAACGGCCATGATGAATTGCATTCACTGTCGAAAAATATCGATGCGAACAGTATTCGGTTCTGGATGGGCTTCGGCGATCATTACATCAATGTCTTCACTGTATTGCGCACTCTGGGGTTCCTGTCGCATCTTCCCGTCACGCTGACTACCGGTCAGGAAGTTGTACCGCTCAAGGTCGTAAAAGCGTTGCTGCCCGATCCACAAACCCTGGCGCCCGGTTATACCGGCAAGACCTGTATTGGCAATTTCGTCAAAGGCTGGAAAGACGGGAAAGCGCGAGAAGTGTTCATTTATCAGGTATCGGATCATCACCAGTGCTTTGAAGAAGTCGAGTCGCAAGGCATCAGCTACACCGCTGGTGTTCCTCCGATTGCGGCCGCCATGCTGGTTGCCCAGGGGCTTTGGGATCCGAAGACTATGGTCAATGTTGAGGAGTTGGACCCCGAACCGTTTATTGCCCTTCTCGATCAGATGGGTCTGCCGACGGATGTCAAGGAAATCCAGCCCGGCAGTGCCGAATCCTTCGATGGCACGGTCAGGGGGCTGGAGACGGAACTCGCGGAATCGACAGCAACCGTCACCATCTCGGCCGCTAATCCAATGATCGCTTTGGCACCCCGAAAGTAGCGATACCCACCGTTGCAAGCTTTCCCTCCTGCTTCAAGGAGGGAATTTCCTGTCTGATCAATCGCGGAAACTTTCGATGTATCGCAATTATTATTCCCCTGATGAGTGGAAAAACATCCTGGAATTCTCTGCACAGCAAGAGACGCCTTTTCTGGTCATGCTCCTTGATCGGGTTCGGGATAAATTTGCCGCATTCCACACAAATTTTCCACAGGCGAAAATTTACTACGCTGTCAAAGCCAGTCCCGGCACAGAAATATTGGCTTTACTGAGAGACCTTGGCTCGTATTTCGATATTGCTTCGATTTATGAACTGAACCAAGTGCTTGATCTGGGTATTTCCCCTGATCGCGTCAGCTTTGGCAATACCATCAAGAAGGCTAAACACGTTCGTGAAGCTTACGAGAAAGGCGTCAGACTGTTCGCTAGTGACAGTGAAGCGGACATTCGCCAGCTCGCTAAAGAAGCGCCCGGTTCACGGATATTCTTTCGACTGCTGATGGATGCAGTCACCTCGGATTCGGATTGGCCGCTATCACGGAAATTTGGCTGCCAGCCGCGAATGCTGGTCGAACTCGTCACACTGGCTGCCAACCTGGGACTGGAACCCTATGGCATTTCATTTCACGTCGGTTCGCAGCAGCGTGAAATCCCGGCCTGGGATGCGGCCATTGAGCAGGTAAAAGGGTTATTTGAGCAGATGGCCAAACAGAATATTCATCTGCAGGCCATAAATATGGGCGGCGGTTTTCCTGCCGATTATCTGATTAAATCTAACCCGCTTTCCGTCTATGCCGAGGAAATTAACCGTTACCTTGGTTTGCACTTTGGCGATACTATCCCGCAAATCTATCTGGAGCCAGGGCGCGGCTTGACGGGTGATGCGGGCATCCTGGTCAGCGAAGTTGTGCTGATTTCCAAAAAATCCAGGACTGATTTAAAACGCTGGCTGTATACGGATGTGGGTATTTTCAATGGTCTGATGGAAACCGTTGATGAGTCGATTAAATATCCTATTTATACGGAGAAAACTGGTGAAGTCGGCGATGTGATCCTGGCAGGTCCAACCTGTGACAGCCTGGATATTATCTATGAGCATTTCAAGTATGAGCTTCCGCTATCACTGGAAATCGGTGACCGGATTTACTGGCTGTCCACCGGTGCTTATACCGCTTCCTATAGTTCCGTTGAATTCAACGGATTTCCGCCCCTGAAGACTTATTACCTGTAAAAGTGTAGTCGTTCACTTCCCCGGCTGGGGTAGAGGAGCTAGGGGGCGTCCCGCCCGGCGGTCGGCGATGGCGGATGCCAAGTAGCGCCAAGGGGCATGCCCCCGCAGACGGCAGGTATCGATGACACTGGCGAGCAGGGCGACGACCCGGGAACCGACTGGGGCTTACCACCTATCAGTTCCTCATCACGGGGCAAATGCGGTAGAAGGAGGGTAAGGGTTGTTCCATTTGGAGTCGCCTTTCCAATGCGCGTCCAGTTTTTTAAAGAGCCGATGATCGGGATCCGTTTGCTCTTGGTTTTTTTTCCAACGGCGTCGGGTGATCGCGGGCTTCCTCTGGACTGACGCGCATACACCCATACAGAGCCAGAGCCATGATCACCAGCAACCGATGCCGGCGATACGCGGCGCGTAACGGGGTATCTTCCCACTGAAATCCGCGACTTTTGAAGTCGGAAAACATCGGCTCGATGCCCCAGCGACTGGCGTCATCCCGCACCGTAGTCCGACTCGGGAGATCATTCATGGCGATCATCCAGGGTTCTGGATGCCCGCCTTCATGCCAAATCGCCAAATTCGTGGGCACCTCGTGATTGAAGAGCCGGACATTCGGCAAATAACGCTCGGTCTGCCCCGCTGCCAGTTCGCCCGTCGTCACCATGTCGCCAAACACCTGGTCGACATTCAGATTCCCTTTTAGCCGTAACCGATCATGCCAACCGGGTTGGGCATGGAGCCCGGTGAATAACTCCACCGAGGGATAGAAGCGATCGGCCGACAGCAAGACCTCGGCTTCGGCGGGGAGCCACGCCCGCACCCGCTCCAACAGGATTTTCTGGGTCTCAAAGCCCAGATTCGCGGTATCCGCTTCCACCGTCCACGCCAAGGGTAATGCCCGATCCCCCACCCCGAGGCTGATCATCAAGATCGCAAACCGATCCCCCACATCCGTTTGATCCATGCTCAGAATCAGCGTCTCTCCCTGCGCACCTGCCGCTGCCAAGGCTTGATGCGCCCACGGCTCCAGCTACCTCGGCACTCGACCGTAACGGATTCTTTGACAGTCGGCGCAGCTACTGCTCGCGCATATCCTGCCGTTCCGTCTCCAGCGGCAAAACGTTCGCCAACTCCACCGTATTCGGGGTTTGTGCTTCCAGGAGCGCCCCGACCGCTAACGCCAACTTTCTCAACACTGTCTTGCGCAGGGTCGGCAGCGCCGCTGGTAACCCCTCTTCAATGGTGGTCGCCAACTGTTGTACCGTTCCCATCATCCCCTCCCGATCTTGGTTAAACTCGATTTGTGTAGTTTAGCCGAAAACTGATAGGTGGTAAGCTGGCTCGGCTCGTTTGGGAAGCATCCGGATGCGATTCTGCTATGATGGCGTCCCGCACCGGATGACCCGGACGCTCTGTTCTTTCCTAACGATCTGATCCGCCATGCACCCAGTCCTGACTATCGCCAAGCGCGCCGCCCTGAGCGCGGGCCGCATCCTGCTCCGTCACTTCGATCAACTTGAACGGTTGACCGTTACCGAAAAAAGACTCAACGACTTCGTCAGCGAAGCGGACGTGCTGGCCGAACAGGAGATCATCCAGATCCTGCGCAAGACCTACCCCAATCACGGCATTCTCGCTGAGGAGAGCGGCGAGCAGTCCGGCCAGGATGAATTCGAGTGGGTGATCGACCCCCTGGATGGCACCACCAACTTCCTGCACGGCATTCCCCATTTCGCGATTTCCATTGGCTTCCGCCACAAAAACCGGCTAGAAGCAGGGCTGGTCTATGATCCGATTCGTCAGGAACTGTTCGTCGCTTCACGCGGCCAAGGTGCCCAGGTCAACGATCGGCGCATCCGGGTCAGTGGGATCAACACGTTGGAAAACGCGCTGCTCGGCACCGGTTTTCCTTTCCGTCATCCCCAGCACCAGCTAGCCTATCTGAGCTTTTTTAATAGCCTGTTTGGCCGGTGCGTGGAAATTCGCCGGGCGGGTGCCGCTTCGCTGGATCTGTCCTATGTCGCCTCTGGACGGCTGGACGGTTTCTGGGAGATGAGCCTGAAGCCCTGGGATATCGCCGCTGGAGCCTTGATTGTGCAGGAAGCCGGCGGGTTGGTCAGCGATTTTGGCGGCGGCAACGACTTTATGAAATCCGGCCACATCGTCGCCGGTAATCCAAAATTGTTCAAAGCGTTATTGCAGGAAATGCAGCCGTACCTTAACGCCGAAACCCCGAAGTAATCGGATAGCGCCGATCCCGCCCGAACGCGCGTGGGGTAATCCGCACTCCCGGCGCGGCTTGCCGACGTTTGTATTCGTTCAAAATGACCAGTCGGGCAATCCGCTCCACGACGGCGGGGTCAAAACCGGCGGCGACTAGTTCCTCGACCGAGCGATCCTCTTCCACATAACCGTGCAGGATCGCATCCAGTACCTCATAAGGCGGCAAACTGTCTTGGTCGGTCTGATCAGGCCGTAGTTCCGCGGAGGGCGGACGGTCAAACACCCGTTGTGGAATGACCGGGGACTTCCGGTTGCGCCACGCGGCGATCCGGTACACCATGGTTTTCAGCACATCCTTGATCGGGGCGAAACCACCGGCCATGTCGCCATACAGCGTGGAATAACCAACCGCCGTCTCGCTCTTGTTCCCCGTCGTCAGCACCATGTTGCCGGTTTTGTTGGACGCCGCCATCAGCAACACGCCCCGACACCGCGCCTGCAAATTTTCCTCCGTCGTATCCGGTGGCCGACCGGCCAGCACCGGTTGCAGAATCTCCAGGAACGCCCGAAACGCTGGTTCAATCGGCATGAGGTCATACTTCACGCCCAGCGCCTGAGCCTCCTGTTCCGCATCGGTATTGCTCATGTCGGCGGTATAACGCGACGGCATCAACAGGGCTTCAACGCGATCTGGCCCCAGCGCATCGACGGCAATCGCCAGGGTCAGCGCCGAGTCAATGCCCCCGGACAGCCCGAGTACGACGCCAGGGAAGCCGTTCTTGTTGACATAATCCCGCACGCCCAGAACCAGCGCTTGATAAATGCCTTCCTCGACGCCCGGTTCGCTAACCACTTCACCGGGAACCGGTATTGCGCCTTGGGCGGAAATCTGGAAATCGATGGGATACAGCCCCTCGATGAAAAAAGGTGCCCGTTGCGTCAAGGTTCCCGTCGCATCAACGACCAACGAACCCCCATCAAAGACCAATTCGTCCTGACCGCCCACCAGGTTCACATAAACAATCGGGATGTGGCCTTCGCGCACTCGATGCTGAAGCGCCGTCAAACGTTGTTCACCCTTACCGGCATGATAGGGAGAGGCATTAAGGTTGACCAGCAACTGCGCCCCCGCCTGAGCTGCCTGCGCCACCGGCCCCGGTAGCCAGACATCCTCACAAATGGTGATGCCCACGCGCACCCCGGCAATATCTACCACTACCGCGTCCTCGCCGGGGACAAAATAACGTTTCTCGTCAAACACACTGTAATTGGGTAGCCATTGCTTAAAATAACAAGCCTGAATTTCACCCTGATTCACCACGACGGCCGCATTGCGTAACCCTTCTGGTGTTGACAACGGACAGCCAATGACCGCAGCGATACCCTGAATTTCGCCGCATAGCCGTTGTAATGCTGGATCAATCTGGCGGATGAAGCTCGGACGCAATAATAGATCTTCCGGGGGATAGCCGGTCATCGTTAATTCCGGGAACACAATTAAATCTGCCCGCAACCGGTCGCGGGCTTCCACCGCCGCCGTGATGATTTTATCGACGTTGCCGACGACATCGCCAACCAGGAAATCCAGTTGAGCCATGACGACTCGGAAAGGGGAGGGGGTATCAGTCATTTTTTTTGATAATCTCCATTAGAATACCCAACAAATTTGGCAGGTTATCGACAAAATATTCCTGTCTGTCGATATAAAGATCGCCGTCTTGGAGTTTCAGGAACCGCCACACACTACCGGTCGTCACCGTTCCATAGAGGTTAGCCGATGGATAGTAAGCCACTTTTATCCCTCAATAGTGGATGCTCCCTATTAAAATCCACGACATAAAAAAGCGCGGGACACAATAGACCGTCGCTATTGCATCCCGCGCTGAATCAATCAGCGACGGCTATTATTTAAAGAAACCCTTCATCGCTGCGCCGATATCCGCTGGAGAACGAACGATCGTGGCACCCGCCGCTTCCAGCGCCGCGAACTTGTCCGCCGCCGTGCCTTTGCCGCCCATGATGATGGCACCGGCATGACCCATGCGCTTGCCCGGAGGCGCGGTGACGCCAGCAATATAGGCCACCACTGGCTTGGTGATGTGGGCTTTGATGAACGCAGCGCCTTCTTCTTCAGCGGAACCGCCGATTTCGCCGACCATCACAATGCCTTCGGTCTGTGGGTCATCCTTGAACAGCTTCAGCACATCGACAAAGCTCATGCCATGAATCGGGTCGCCGCCGATGCCGACGCAGGTGCTCTGACCCAGACCGGCCTGAGTGGTCTGATAGACCGCCTCGTAAGTCAGCGTGCCGGAGCGGGAGACGATGCCGATCTTGCCGGGCAGGTGGATGTGGCCGGGCATGATCCCCATTTTGCAAGCGCCGGGGGTGATCACGCCGGGGCAGTTCGGGCCAATCAGGTAGACGTCAGGATAGTGGCTCATCAGCACCGCCTTGACCTTCAGCATGTCCATGACCGGAATGCCTTCGGTAATGCAGGCGATGACCTTAATGCCGGCGTCAGCCGCTTCCAGAATCGCATCACCGGCGAATGGAGCCGGGACGTAGATCATGGTGGCGTTGGCACCCGTCGCAGCAACGGCTTCATACACGGTATTAAACACCGGCTTACCGAGATGGGTCGTACCGCCCTTGCCGGGGCTGATGCCGCCGACCAGGTTGGTGCCGTAGGCAATCGCCTGTTCCGCGTGGAATGTCCCCTGCGAGCCGGTGAAGCCCTGGCAGATCACCTTGGTGTCTTTATTAATCAGAATGCTCATGTCGTCTTAACTCTCTCTAATCGTGGAAACCGAAGGCGCGCCGGATTACTTCGCAGCGGCGGCGACCGCCATCTTGGCGGCGTCGGTGAGATCGTCAGCGGCCATGATGTTCATGCCGGACTTGGCCAGCATCTCGCGGCCCGCTTCCACGTTGGTGCCCTGCAGGCGCACGACGACCGGTAATGTCAGACCGACTTCCTTCACCGCGGTGATAATGCCTTCAGCGATGGTGTCGCAGCGAACGATGCCGCCGAAGATGTTGACCAGAATCGCCTTGACCTTCGAGGAGGATAGAATCAGCTTGAAGGCGCGGGAGACCCGATCCGCCGTCGCGCCGCCGCCGACATCGAGGAAATTGGCCGGTTCGCCACCATGCAATTGGCAGACATCCATGGTCGCCATGGCCAGTCCGGCACCATTGACCATGCAGCCGATGTTGCCATCCAGCGCGACGTAGTTCAGGCCGATCTCGTGGGCGATATGCTCACGCTCGTCTTCCTGAGTGGGATCACGCATTTCAGCGGTATCTTTGTGCCGATAGGTCGCGTTATCGTCCACACTGACCTTGGCGTCCAGCGCCATCACCTGGCCGTCCGTGGTCACGATCAGCGGGTTGATTTCGACCATGCTGCAATCTTTCTGGACGAACAGGTTGTAAACGCCGCCCACCACCTTGACCAGTTGATCGACTTCCTTCTTGCCCATGCCCATCTTGAAGCCTAGGTCGCGAGCCTGATAGGGTTGGAAGCCGGCGATGGGGTCGATGGTCAGGGTCAAAATCTTTTCCGGGGTCTTGGCGGCGACTTCTTCGATATCCATACCGCCTTCGGACGAACCGATGAGAATGACGCGCTTCGTACTGCGATCCACCAGACAGCTCAGATAATATTCCTTGGCAATGTCCACGCCGTCTTGGATCAGCAGTTGGTGAACTTTGACGCCTTCCGGTCCCGTTTGGTGGGTGTGCAGAGTGGAGCCGAGCAGCCGACCAGCCTGTGCTTCAACGTCCTGAATGGTGCGAACGAACTTGACACCGCCGGCCTTGCCGCGACCGCCGGCATGGACCTGAGCTTTAACTACCCATGGGCCGCTAGGGCTGATTTGCTTGGCCGCTTCAATCGCTTCTTGCTGGGAAGTGACCTTGATGCCCTTGGGA
>JAIFNF010000191.1 GCA_020047885.1 Gammaproteobacteria bacterium
TCGACGTTGGAGGAGCGCATCGCCAACACCGATACCGGCGCGATCACTTCGATCCAGGCGGTGTATGTGCCCGCGGATGATTTCACCGATCCGGCGGCGGTGCATACCTTTTCCCATCTTTCCGCGTCCATCGTCCTGTCGCGCAAGCGGGCCAGTGAAGGTCTGTATCCGGCTATTGACCCACTGCAATCCAGTTCCAAAATGGCCACGCCGGGCATTGTCGGCGAACGGCATTATCACTTGGCGCAGGCGATCCGGCGCACGCTGGCGCAATACGCGGAACTCAAGGACATCATTGCCATGCTCGGTCTGGAGCAGCTTTCGCCGGAAGATCGCAACGTGGTCGCGCGCGCCCGCCGCCTGGAACGGTTTCTCACCCAGCCCTTTTTCACCACTGAGCAGTTCACCGGGCTGAAAGGCAAGCTGGTCAGTCGCCAGGATGCGCTGGACGGTTGTGAGCGCATTCTGCGCGATGAATTCCAGGAGATCCCGGAAAGCGCGCTCTACATGATCGGGACGATTGACGAAGCCAAGGTAAAAGCGAAATCTCCATCGGAGAGTGAACATGCCGCTATCCCTGATGAATCTTAAAGTGCTCCTGCCGTTCCAAATCTTCGTCGAGAAAGCTGGCGTTTCGCGCATCATCGCAGAGACCCGTCAAGGCGCGTTCGGCCTCTTGCCCCACCGACTCGACTGCGTCGCAGCGCTCGCACCGGGAATTCTGATCTACGAAACCGATGCGGATGGCGAAGTTTATCTCGCGGTCGATGAAGGCGTGTTGGTCAAGACCGGCCCGGATGTGCGGGTTTCCGTGCGTCGGGCGCTGGGTGGAACCGACCTTGGTCAACTGCGCGTGGCGGTGGAACGGGAGTTTCTCACCCTGGATGAACATGAGAAAAGTGTGCGTTCGGTGATGGCGAAAATGGAGAGCGGTTTCATCCGCCGCTTCGCGGAGTTTCAGCATGACTGATCCATTGGAAAATCCGCACAGTAAAGATGCGACGGCGTTCAGTCGAGAAATCGGCGTAAAGGTGGCGCGCAAGCTCAAGGCGCAGCGCAACCCCACACCAGGGGTCTGGTTCGGCCTGGGCATGATGGGACTGATCGGCTGGTCGGTGGTGGTGCCGACACTGCTCGGCGCATTGCTGGGTCTCTGGCTGGATCGAACCTATCCGGGAGGCCGTTCCTGGACGCTGGCGCTGTTGGTGGCCGGGCTGGCGCTCGGCTGTTTCAATGCGTGGCGCTGGGTAGCCAAGGAAGACCAGGCCATGCGCAAGGACCGGGAGGAGAACCATGAATGAACCCTGGACCTTGCTATTAGCTGGGATAGCGGGCGTTGGGCTGGGCGTGCTGTTTTTCGGTGGCCTGTGGTGGACGGTGCAGAAAACGGTTTCGTCCCGACGGCCAGCGTGGTGGTTCCTCGGCAGTTTTCTGCTGCGGATGAGCCTGACGCTGGCTGGATTTTACTGGGTCGCCGGTGATCAGTGGCAACGGCTGCTGGCGTGTCTTGTGGGATTTGTTTTCGCCCGCTGGATGGTGATGCAGTGGACGCAACCGGCGGAACAGCCGACTGCCCCGACTAGGGAGGCCCGCCATGCACCTGAGTCCTGATCAAATCATCTTCTGGCACTATGGGTTTTTCAAACTCAACGCCACCCTGGCCTTCACCTGGGGGCTGATGCTCGTGCTGACGGTTGGTTCGCTGCTGATTACCCGCAAGCTGTCCACCGGTCTGCACCGATCCCGCTGGCAGAATCTGCTGGAAATCATCATCACCGCCATCGAGAAGCAAATTGCCGAAGTGGGTCTGAGCCAGCCCCGAAAATACCTCGGTTTTCTGGGTACGCTGTTCCTGTTTATCGCGGTCTCCGCCCTCTTCACCGTCATCCCCGGCTACGAACCACCCACCGGCTCGCTATCGACCACGGTGGCGCTCGCGTTGTGCGTGGCAGTGGCTGTACCGTTGTTTGGCATTCAGGATCAGGGACTGCGGGGCTACCTCAAGTCCTATGTCGAACCGACGTTCATCATGCTGCCGTTTAACGTGATCGGCGAAATTTCCCGCACGCTGGCCTTGGCTGTCCGTCTGTTCGGCAACATGATGAGCGGAACCATGATCATCGGTATTTTGCTGGCGATTACCCCCTTCATCTTCCCGATCATGATGACGCTACTCGGTCTGCTCACCGGCATGGTGCAAGCCTATATCTTCACCATCCTGGCGGCGGTGTACATCGTGGCCGCTACGCGAGTCCGCAAAACCAAGCCCGAGCTGACCGCTGAGACTTGAAACCTCTAACTCACCAAGGAAAACGCTGATGGACAGCATGACCCTCATTGCAGTGGCCTCCATTGTCATCGCCGGTCTCACGACCGGTTTCGGCACGATTGGGCCAGCGTTATCTGAAGGGAGAGCGGTGGCGACCGCGCTCAGTGCGCTGGCGCAGCAACCCGACGCCTCCGCAACCATCACCCGCACGTTGTTCGTCGGACTGGCCATGATCGAATCGACAGCCATCTACTGCTTCGTAATCTCGATGATTCTGATCTTCGCCAACCCGTTCTGGAATCATGTGATCGCGCAAACGACGGGACCGTAAGCCATGCTCATCGACGGGTTCACCGTGGGCGCACAGGTGCTCAACTTCCTGATCCTGGTGTGGTTGATGAAGCGTTTTCTCTATCAGCCGATCCTCGACGCCATCGACGCCCGTGAACGGCGCATCGCTGCCGAACTGGCCGATGCCGCCGCGCAACAGGCTGAAGCGCAACAGGAGCGTGAAGCCTTCCAGCGCAAGAACGCGGAGTTCGACCAACAGCGCACCCTGCTCCTGAACCAGGCGATCGATGAAGCGCGGGTCGAACGCGAGCGACTCCTCGACGCGGCGCGGCAGGCTGCCGTGGCGTTGCGTACCCAGCAACAGGACGCCTTGCGCAGCGAAGCTCGGCACTTGCATCAGGCTCTCGGTCAGCGGACCCAGCAGGAAGTGTTTGCCATCGCCCGCCAGGCGCTCACCGACCTGGCCGGGACGAGTTTGGAAGAACGGATGGTGGACGTGTTCGCGGGCCGGCTGCGCGATCTCGACGGAGCGGAAAAGGAACGGCTGACCTCAGCGATCCAGGCATCGCCCAACCCGGTGATGATTCGCACTACGTTCGACCTGCTGCCGGCGCAACGTCTCGCCACCGAAGCGGCGATCAACGCCACTCTGGGCGTGGAAACGTCCGTCGAGTTCACCACGGTGCCCAACCTGATCAGCGGCATTGAACTCACCACGGATGGGCAAAAAGTGGCGTGGAGCATCGCCGATTATCTGGCGTCGCTGGAACAAGGCGTCGCGGAACTGCTGAAAGCGCAGGGTTCATCGGAAGAAGCCCAAGCCGGGCCGGAACCCGAAGGACCTCAGCCCGAAGCCACCCGCTCATGAACGCCGAACCGGAGCGCCTGCAGCCGGTTTTCGACCGCACCTTTGCGGGAATCCGCCAGGTGCGGGACGCCTTCACGCCGCAACTAAAGCTGCAGGAGGTCGGTGCCATCACGACCCTCTCGACCGGCATCGCCAAGGTCTCCGGCCTTCCCAGCGTCGGCTTTGATGAAGTGGTGGCGTTTCCCGGCGGGGTCCTGGGCGTGGCGTTCAACGTCGATGAAGATGAGATTGGCGTTGTGCTGTTGGGTGACTACTGGCGTCTCCAGGCGGGCGATGAGGTCCGGCGCACCGGGCGGGTTATGGACGTGGCGGTGGGCGATGGCTTGTTGGGGCGCGTCATCGACCCGCTCGGTCGGCCCCTGGATGGTCGCGGATCCGTCATCACCAGCCAGCGCCTGCCAGTCGAACGTCCCGCCGCGTCGATCATGGATCGGGCACCGGTTACTGCACCGCTCCAGACCGGCCTCAAAGTCATCGATGCGCTGATTCCCATTGGGCGCGGCCAGCGCGAACTGATTCTCGGCGACCGGCAGACCGGCAAAACCGCCCTGGCGCTCGATACAATTCTCAATCAACGCGACCAGCAGGTGCTGTGCGTCTATTGCGCCATTGGCCAGCGGGCGTCCGCGGTCGCCAAGGCCGTGGCCATCCTCCGGGAACAGGGCGCGCTGGCGTACACCGTGGTGGTGGTGACCGAGGGCAATGACCCGCCGGGTCTCGCCTACATCGCGCCTTATGCCGCGACCAGCATCGCGGAACACTTTATGGAAGCCGGTCGTGACGTGCTGATCGTTTACGACGACCTCACCCATCACGCCCGCGCCTACCGCGAACTGTCGCTGCTGCTGCGCCGTCCGCCCGGTCGGGAAGCCTTCCCCGGCGACATTTTCTATATCCATTCGCGATTGCTGGAACGGGCGACGCACTTGCGCCCGGAACTCGGCGGCGGCTCGCTGACCGCCCTGCCCATCATCGAAACCGAAGCGCAGAACCTGTCCGCCTACATTCCAACCAATCTGATTTCCATCACCGATGGGCAAATTTACCTCTCGCCTTCCTTGTTCGAGTTAGGGGTACTACCCGCCGTCGATGTCGGGCAATCGGTGTCGCGGGTGGGCGGCAAGGCGCAACGAGCCGCTTACCGGGCGGTGGCTGGCGACCTCAAGCTCGCCTACGCCCAGTTTGAGGAACTCGAAACCTTTTCCCGGTTCGGTGCCCGCCTGGATCAAAACACTCGCACGATCATCGAACACGGGCGGCGGATTCGCGCCTGCCTTAAACAGCCGGAATCCGCCCCGGTGGCCGCGCCTACGCAAATCGCCGTGCTGCTGGCGTTGACCGCCAATCTCTTCGACGACGTACCGCTGGATCAGATGACGTCCGCTGAACAGGCCGTGACCCAGGTGGCGACGGGAATCCCGACAGACGTGTGCGAGCGCTTGAGGACCGCTGAAAAATTGAGTGATGAAGATCGGGCAACGATCATCGAAATCGCTCGCCAGGCGCTGGTCGGCTTTCAACGCAAGCTGGAACGCAAGGAATAACGGTGAGTGATACCACTGCAAGTCTGCGCCGTAAGATCAGCAGAGCTGGGGATCTGCAATCGGTTGTCCGCACGATGAAGGCCATGGCGGCGTCGAGTATCGGGCAATACGAAAACGCGGTACGCGCCCTGGATGATTATTATCGGACGGTGCAACTGGGCTTGGTTGCGGGTTTCCGGCAGCGTGAACCCCAGGGCGTCGCGCCACGCGTGGCACCGAAGGCTGCCGGTGCGCTGGGCGCGGTCGTGTTCGGTTCTGACCAGGGACTGGTGGGACCCTTTAACGAAGCGATGCGGGACTTTGTCGTACAGACACTCAGCCCGCTGCCCGGACCAAAGACGGTCTGGGCGGTCGGTGAACGCCTGCAGTCGCACCTCGCGGACACCGATTTGCGGCTGGGAACCCCCTTCGTTCTCCCCCATGCCATTGGCATGATTACGCCGCTGGTCGGACAAATTCTGATCGAGGTGGAAACGCAGCGGGAACAGGGCGAAATCGGGCAGGTTTACCTGTTCCATCACCGTCCTGATTCCGGGGCGATTTACACCCCCGTCAGTCAACGCCTGCTGCCGCTGGACGACGTGTGGCGACATGATCTGGCGGTGCTCCGTTGGCCGACGGAAAATTTGCCCGAGGTGATGAAGGATGGGGAGCAGACGCTGCTGGCGTTCGTTCGCGAATACCTGTTTGTCTCGCTGTTCAGAGCGTGTGCGGAATCCCTGGCCAGCGAAAACGCCAGCCGTCTGGCGGCGATGCAACGCGCTGAAAAGAATATCGACGAACTGCTGGAAGACCTCAACCGGACGTTTCACCGCCTGCGTCAGAGCAGTATCGATGAGGAACTGTTCGATGTCGTCTCCGGCTTCGAGGCGTTGTCGAGGTTGGATTCGCGGCGACTGGCAGATTGCCCAGTGGTTGCTGCCCCGAGTTCCCGGACTCGACGGTGCGTTGCGAAAGAACCCGCTTTCAGCCCTGTCACGCTGGAAACTGGTGGATAACCTGCCAATTTCTGGAGATTGACCGTAGCGAACCGATCCTGCTGCCAGGGGAGATGGCGGGCTGGCTCGATGATAATGACTTAGCGTGGTTCATCGTTGATCTGGTGGATGTGTTGGATACCCGGGAGATCGAAGCGGCGTACCGGGGAGGCGGGAGTGCGCCCTACCCGCCGAAGATGCTGTCGACGCTGTTGTTCTACGGCTATGAAATCGCTGAGGCCATAAGATGGCATGGGAAACTCCTTTTAGAGAGCGGCGATAGGCGGGTTGGCGAATGAGGCCCGGATCAATCCGGTGATGCGGCGATCCGCCCGCGCCGTAATTGCCCCGGTGGATGGCCGAATTTGCACCGAAACGCTCGATTGAAGTGGTTGACGTGGGAGTAACCCAGTCGGCTGGCCAGGACCTTGAGCGCTACGTCGCTGTCGCGGATCGCCACATAGGCTTCGTTGAGCCGCCAGTCAGCGGCAGCGGACAAAGCTGCACGGCAATCTTGAGCAACGGGACGGGACGCTGCGATCTAAGGCAACTCGCAAAAAATAGTCCCACACCCTTCCGCAGGGCAATCGCATTAAAATTTATTTAAAAATCAAGTAATTATTAAAATTACTTTTGTAATTTTTATGTTGTTATTTTAACGACCTTGC
>JAIFNF010000259.1 GCA_020047885.1 Gammaproteobacteria bacterium
AGCCCGATGTTCTGGGCTGAGTCTGGTCAATCCAGACTTGCGGTTTTATCCACCACAAGCCTCGCCCTTTAGGGCGGGGTGATTGACGATTCGTTATTAGGACAATAACGCCAATTAGGGCCGACGTACTGCAGATCACCAATCCATAGCGGTCTCTACCGGCATCGTAGATCTGTCAGGGTTTTCTTTAATTTTCCCATAAAATCCGAGCGGAAAGTAGGGGGTTATGACCCCACACGGGTTGCAGCGAATCATCAGGCTGGGGGCTACCCCGTCGCGTCAATGAATTGACGATCAGCGGAGCCAAAAATGCTCGTCTAATAAAGTCAAAATTTCGACGCCTTATTTTTAATGTAAGTTTTTGATTTAAAACAATATTTATATACTGGCATTAACCTTGCTTTGTTTGAAGACGCTACTTCTGCTGAACGTGATTGACTGGTTGAAGTAGCGACCGACACAGTAAGGGGGAATAAAAATGGAAACCAAGTGGATGCGCTTTCTTGAAATGTCGGCCCATGCCCTCGCGCTGGTCAGTGTCTGGCGCGGTGCGTCTGCCGTCATGGCTCACAACACCCTGGTCGAACCGTTGGGGCTATTGCAGACGCTCGAACCGTTAGCGATTCCCACCATGGTGTTGGCGGTCATGGCTTCGATTGCCGCGATTCAAATCCGGCTACGGGGGCAGCGGAATCTGCGCCGGGCGATCCATGAAGAACAGCAACGGGTCAAGGCCGCGATGCTCAACGCTGAAACGCCAGCCATAACGGATCGGCGCGAGCAGGTCATTATCGAACTGCGCAACCAGGTCATTCAATTAATCGAAGAACAGGATCGTCTGCACCAGTTGCTCCAGGAAAAAACCCTGCGCCTCAGGACCGACCCGCTGACCGGCGTATTCAACCGGCTAGCTTACGAAGAGCGGTTTGAACAGGAATTCCATCGCTGGCAGCGCTTTGGCCATTCCTTGACCTTCGTGATCTGGGACATTGATCATTTCAAGCAGATCAATGATACCTATGGCCATGCGACCGGCGATGACGTCCTGCGCGATGTCGCGGGTCAACTGGTCAGTCGTCTCCGCACGACGGATTTCGTCGCCCGCTACGGTGGCGAAGAATTCGCCATGTTGCTACCGGGCGCGGATGCGGAAAAGGCCTTGCAATTGGTCAATCAGATTCGCCTGACCATTGCCGAGTACCGATTTGATAACGGCGACGTTCAGATTCCGGTGACGATTTCCTGCGGGATCGCCAGCTTCGAACCGGGCGATTCCCCACAAACCGTTTTCAAGCGCGCCGATGATGCCCTGTATCAGGCCAAAAAAGCCGGACGGAATCGTTGTTGCGCCGCATAGCCGGTTGCATTGAAACTGAAGTGTGTGGTCACTGCCCTGCCGCTCGCCGAATCCACACCTCGGCGCTGACGGCCTGACCCGTCTGATCCAGTACGGTAATCCGCGCCAGACCCTCGCCATCCGGTTGCCAGAACGCCTCCCGTCGCCACAGATCGACGGCCAAAGGCTGACCATTCACCAGCCAGCGCAGGGGTCGGACGCCCCCTTTGGCGGTCAGCGGCAATTCGGTTAAAGCGCCGACTTCATCGCCAGTGAGTTCCACCGTGGTTCCCGTGACGGGAAAAGTAATGTCCAGGCGCGGTGCATTCACCGTCTCCACAGCAGGCCGGGTGCGGAAATAGCGTAAGCGCTCCGGCAACTGTTCGCGACTGATCACGCGCAGAGCGTTGGCCGGGGGCGCTGGCCGTGGATTCACCGGCCTTGGCAGCAGATCGAAAACGCGGAACAGCAGCGGCGCAGCGGTGTTGCGGCCGTAGTGACCAGGCCGGGGTGAACCATCCGGCCGACCGACCCAGACCCCAACGGTGTAATCCGGGTCAAATCCCAGCGCCCAGGCATCGCGGAAGCCGTAGGACGTGCCGGTTTTGTAGGCGATGAAGCGCGGTCGGGCCACGTTGGCCGATGGCGCAACGTTTTGCGGCGTCGGTGAGCCGCGCAGAATGTCGCCCAGATACCAGCAGGCGGTGGCGGATAATAGCGGTTGACCGGGCATTTCTGGATCAGCCGGGCCAAACCGCAAAGGTGCCACTCGACCTTCTTCAGCGAAACTGGCATACAGCGTGATCAGTTCTTCCAGCGTCATCCCCACCCCGCCCAGCGCCAGAGGTAAACCGGGTTGCGGATGTGCGGTATTCCAGTGCAAGGGCAAGCCGACTTCCCGCAACCGCGCTGCGACCCGCGCCGGCCCCACCTGTTCCAGCACCGCAACTGCCGGGATGTTCAACGATTGCTGCAAGGCTTCACGCACGGTTAATTGCCCGGCGTAGGTGTTACGAAAATTGGTGGGACTGTAATTACCGAACCGGGTGGGCGCATCCTCGATCAGCGTTTCGGGATGAATCAGCAGGTCGTCAAACCCCAGCCCGTAGATCAGCGGCTTCAGCGTGGAACCCGGCGACCGCACCGCCCGAATGAGATCAAGTTGCCCGGCGCGGCGCGGGTCGTGGAAATCGCTGCCGCCGATATAGGCCAGTACCCGCCGCCCGCGATTAGCGACAACCAACAGGGCGATGCTGTGCGGTTCGCCCGGTTGCTGAAGTGCCAGGGTTTCCAGGGTTCGTTGCAAATCCCGGTCGATAAAGGTGTGGTGAAGCGTGGCGTCGGGGTGCGCCGCCCGTAGTCGATCCGCGAGATGGGGGGCGAGAAAAGGCAGAGCGCGGCGCTGGTTCGGTACCGGTTCCTGACGGGCTTCCTCAACCTGACGCGCTGTGAGTACGCCCAGTTGCCCCATGCGCGTCAACACTTTGTCACGGGCTGCCCGCGCCCGTTCGGGAAAGCGATCGGGCCGCACCCGGGAAGGTGCTTGCGGCAACGCCACCAATAACGCTGCTTCCGCCGCCGTCAGTCGCGACGGTTCTTTACCCAACCAGGCCAGGGAAGCAGCGCGGATGCCCTCCAGATTGGCACCGTAAGGCGCCAGGGTCAGGTAGAACCCGAGAATATCGGCCTTCGAATAGCGCCGTTCCAGTTGCAGAGCGCGTCCCATCTCACCCAGTTTGCCGGGCAGATCGCAGGGTAGACGCGCCCGACACGATCCGGCCATGCCGCAGCCATTGCCCGGAAGCGCGTACCACGGCCAGCGGATCAACGCCGGGATGCTGGTCAAAACGCTGGTCTTCATAGGCCAACAGCATAGCCAGATAGCGCGGGTCAACATCGGCAACGGTAGCGGGTAATCGCCAGATGCCGGGGGGGACAGTGAAACCGCGCAAAATGCGACCCTGGGCATCCAGCGCCAGAGTTGAAATCTGGCTGGTGCGGTCGATGGTTGGAGGCCAGGCGCGATCCACGATCAGTAGCAGGCTGACCGACGCCATGATCAGCAACAGCCAGCGGCGGGTGCGCCAATTCATACTATTTCTCCATGAGTTCTAAAAATGTTCTCAGTATGGGGCATCATACCCTCTACAGAGGAGTCCCCGTCTTTTAGGGCGGAGAGGATGTCAATTTGAGCCGCTATCAAATTTCTGCGAACCAAAATTGACTCGACTTTGGGTTTCAAAAAATCCTTGCAACAGGTTAGACGATGGAGTATTTAGCCATAGTATGGCTAGACAAAATAAAACAACACACACTGATGCTACCCAACGCTTCGGAGAGTGGCTTCGAAATTTGCGCGAATCCGAACAATTACCCTTGAGGGTCGTCGCGGCGGCGGCTGAAATGGATCAGGCTCACCTTAGCAAAGTCGAGTTAGGGCAGCGTGTGCTGACGGCTACGCAGGCTAATGCCATTGCGAGATTTTTTGAAATTGATCCCATCGAGATTGAGGCGCGCCGCATTGTTGAGAAGTTTCGCCTTGAGTACGCTGATAACCCCGCTGCCGCAGAAGCGATCAATATGCTTCACGAAAATCCAGTGATCTACGGAGCAAAAAAATGAGTTCTCAAAAATCAAAACTCTATTCTTTTGCAAATAATATATCGAATAAAAGCAGGTCGAAATGAACTTCATTGAATTTGAATCTGAGCAAAAAATCCGTGGCGGTTTCTACACTGATCTCGCCATCGCCACGTTCCTGGCTAGATGGATTAAATTAGCAGAACCAAAATCACTTCTCGAGCCAAGTTGTGGAGATGGAGCATTCCTGGAAGCTATTGAGGAAGCCAGGATCACCAGTTTGAAACGGATTACGGCTTGCGAACTGAATGAGCAAGAGGCCAGTAAAGCAGCATTCCGGACTCGTCTTCCGGTTAAAATTCACCATGCAGATTTCCTTCGCTGGTATCTTTTTTCCGGGCAAAATGAGGAAGGTTTCGATGCTATTATCGGCAACCCTCCCTTCATACGCTACCAATATTTGCCAACTGAGCAGCAGCTCCTTGCTGAGAAGATATTCGGTCAACTCAATCTGCCATTTACAAAGCACACTAATGCCTGGGTTCCCTTCGTTTTGGCCTCAATCAAATTGCTTAAACCAGGAGGGCGGTTGGCAATGGTGATTCCATCTGAAATATTTCATATTCCACACGCCCAATCTTTGCGCTGCTACTTGGTTGAACAATGTTCAAAAATCCTGATTCTCGATCCAGAAGAAATTTGGTTCAGTGACACTCTACAGGGAACTGTGTTATTGATGACCGAGAAAAAACAATCAATGTCTGAAAATGGAATGGGTGTTGCGATCATTTCTGTCAAATCTCGCCAAGCGCTAAATGATAATCCCGAAGATTACTTCCAGAGTGCAGTTTATACCAATGGTGCCACCATTCAGGGAAAATGGATGCCAGTCTTTCTTTCACTTCATGAGCGAACACTCCTTTCCGAACTCAAGCTTCGTGATAACATTAAGAAATTTGCGGACATTGCTTCCGTCGATGTGGGGATCGTGACCGGAGCTAATAAGTTTTTCCTTGTTCCTGACGCCACCGTAGAAAAATTCGCTTTGCAGCGATGGGCGCACCCAATGTTTGGACGGAGCGATCATGTTAAAGGGCTAGTTTATTCAGAAAAAGACCACGAGTTGAATAAGGAGACCGGGTTGCCAGCAAATTTCTTGTGGTTCCAAGAAGAACAAATTAATAATCTTCCGAAAAACGTGATAAATTATTTGGAAATTGGTATTAATCAAAGACTTAACACCAGGTTTAAATGCCGAACGAGGAAGACGTGGTATAAAGTTCCTTCAGTTTATTCAGCGCCAATCGCAATGTTAAAAAGAGCACATCATTATCCGCGATTGGTGCTTAATAGTGCTGATGTTTATACAACAGACACGGCCTATCGGATTCAGCCGTTTGGAATCAAGCCAGAAGCGCTGGTGCTGAGTTTTGTCAATAGCCTGACCTGCCTGACTGCGGAAATGGAGGGCAGGCACTATGGCGGCGGCGTTCTCGAATTGGTTCCTTCAGAAATTGAACGGCTCCTGTTACCTGTCATCCAGGCAACCGCTGCCGAACTTAAAGCAGCAGACACCCGATTCCGCAATGCCAAAAATGATTCGGATTTTTTGCGAATGCAGGACGCTTTGGTATTGGGGAAGCTGGGTATAAGCCAGGCTGATCAGGAATCTCTGCATGGCGCATGGCTGAAACTGCGGAACCGCCGCCATCGAATCCCATCTTCAGATGAGGTGGAATTGGTGGCTGACGCAATTTGAATGGTCTAAGTCCATCATGCCTCGATAATGTCTATCAAAAATTCCGCATCAGATTCCGCCGTTTCGTAAAGAGATAGCACGGTTCCAGCCAGATTCTCCCTCAATATTGTTGGATTGAAATCACGGCCCCATCTCAAAATGGTCGTGTAATTCGCTTGACCGGCTTCGCCAGAAGGTTTGTGGCTAATTTCAAAGTTCCGAATGCCGTAGTCGTGGCCTCGGATAATGATCCGAATAGGTACAAAAGTGTGTTCTTGATCATGGTTCCGGCCAGACTCACGTTCCCATTGATAGTCAGCAAAGAGTTGGCGAAAGTAAGTGGTCTGATCAATGGGTTGGCCAGGAGGGTTCTCGAAGTGTGCCTGGGTTAACCGGACGCCCCCAACGTGATGAGTACCCTGATTGACTTGCAATGCATCGGATCTTGGAAGGGTTTTGCGCCATACCAACACGCCAGCGGCGCTGAGTGGAGCAGATTCCTGCGATGGTTCGCCGAGTTGCGCGGGTGGTTGCAGTTTCTCGGGCTGCGGCTCTTCTCTTCGCAATTCCTTCGGTAGTAGTGGTGGCAAGGGAATAGCGACAGGAACAAATGGACTAGCGGGAACATTATCGCCGTGACGACGCGCTTGGTTCTGAACTCGCTGGCGTTGGCGGGCTTCTGCCTCTGATAACAACTCGCCACGAATTCCAAGCGTCTCAATCAATGTAGCATCGAGTCGTTGAACCGTTGCTCCCTGTGGCTCAATAAATGGTGCGAATGGTATCAACAACCGCTGGTACTCATCGGCATCGGCGGGTAATCCAAAGTCACAGCGCACGGCTGCTTCATAGTTTGTGTAGAAACCCCCATCTGTGAGATTGTTTGAACCTACGAAAAACGTTGCGGTTGTTTCGCGCTCGAAGAGGTAGATTTTTGGGTGAAAAGTTGCTCTTGGAATGATGTTATGGAATATGAACGTCTCGCAATTCCATCGTAAGAGTTCTTCCAAAACTTCGCGGCTTGTCCCCCCAAGATCAATTCCGACGGTGAGGCGCAAGTGTGCGCCAGCTTCAATCTGAGCTAAAAGACGTTCACGCAGACGCAGGACTGTTCTTAAAGCTACAAATGCTGATACAAAAATAATCCTGAGATAAGCAATATCCTCGTTCAAGAGTAGGTCGATTTGATTACCCAGTTGTGTTTCAGGCTGTGAGACAGTGCTAATTTTCATGATGGGGTGTTTGCGGTAAGGTCATTGCCAATTTTGCGGCGATTATGGCGGTCGGTTACGCGGACGGAAGCGGGCGCTGGATCGGTAGGACGCCCGCTTTCCATACCCGTTTATGAACCCGCCAGTTGTCCCTGCATTTCTGCCGCATACTGATCGGCGTTCAGGCCGACGATCAGATGCAGGGTGCCACCTGCCAACCGCATCACGCCCGTCACGCCCGCCGCTTGCAACGCCGCCTCATTCACGTTCGCCCCATTCCCGACCACCAACCGCAACCGGGTTTCCGCGCAGGCATCGACTCGCTGAATATTCCCAGCCCCACCCAGCGCTGCGATGAAGTCCCGCGCCTTGCCCGCCGCTTCGGGATCGCGCAGTTTGGAGACGAGTCCCGCCGGTACTGGCGCACTCACTGGCGACGGTTCTTCCACAGCATCCGCTTCTGACCCGGCCGTGCGCAGGTACTCTTCCAAATCAGTCTTCAAATTTTCCGACCGGGTACCAAAGATCGCTTGCAGATTATTCCCCACCCGGACTACGCCTGCGGCACCGAGCGCCTTAAGCTTGTCAGTGCTGGCTCGATTCACGTCGTTCAGTTCGACCCGCAACCGGGTAATGCAGGCGTCCAGACTGACAATGTTGCCGCGCCCACCGAAGGCCAGCACCAGTTGTTTGGCGAACCCGTGGGCGATGTCGGTCGCGGCTTCACTGGACACGACCGCTTCCTCGATGTCCCGACCCGGCGTCCTGAGGTCAAATTTTGTGATCACCACCCGGAACACCGTGTAGTACAGCACCGCCCACAGCGGCCCAAGAACCAGCAACCACAGCGCGTGCGTGGATTGCGGGAACAGCAGAATGTAGTCGATCGTGCCGTGCGAGAAGGTCATGCCGTGCTTGATGCCCAGTTCGATGCAGATGAAGTAGGCCACGCCCGCCAGCAGCGCATGAATGACATACAGCACCGGAGCCAGGAACATGAAGCTGAATTCAATAGGTTCGGTGATGCCGGTCAGCCAGGAGGTGAGCGCTGCGGAAATCATAATGCCGCCGACCTTGGCGCGGTTCTCCGGGCGAGCGCAATGCCACATCGCAATCGCCGCCGCCGGTAGTCCCCACATTTTGAACAAGTAGCCGCCCGCCAGATTGCCGGCGGTGGGATCGCCGGCGATATAGCGCTGAATTTCCCCGGTAATCATCTTGCCGGTGGTGGGGTCCGCATAGTTACCCACTTCAAAGAAGAACGGGACATTCCAAATGTGGTGCAGGCCAAAGGGCAGTAACAGGCGTTCGACAACGCCGTAGAGGCTGAACGCGATGGCGGGATTGCCCTCGGCCGCCCAATGGGAGAAGGCCTGGATGCCTCGGCCAATCGGTGGCCACACGAAACTGAGGAGGATGCCGGTGGCAATGGCCGCGAAGGCCGTAGCAATCGGTACGAAACGCTTGCCAGCGAAAAAGCCCAGATAGGAGGGCAATTCAATCCGGTAATAGCGGTTGAACAGACCCGCTGCAATGCCGCCAATCACAATGCCGCCGAACACGCCGGTGTCGATGGAATCAATCCCCATCAAACTCTTGCTCTCAACACCGAGCGTTTTAGCCATGACGCCCAGGGTAGCGAGCAGCACGACATAGCCGACGACTGCCGCCAGCGCTGAGACCCCATCATTTTTGGTCAGTCCCAGCGCGACGCCAATCGCGAAAATAATCGCCAGACTGCCGAAAATCGCCCCGCCGGACTGCGCCATCACGCTGGACAGCGTCTCCGGCAACCCAGTGAATTTGGCGCTGCCCACGCCGAGCAGGATGCCGGCAACGGGGAGTACGGAAACCGGCAACATCAACGCCTTGCCAATTTTTTGCAGAAAACTGAATGCAGATTGCCACATGACAGACATCTCCAGGCGATCAGGCGTGGTCGGGATCGGGGCAAAGCGCCCGCACTTGAGCCGCGCTTTCCAAGGTCAGCGCCTGCTGCGCCAACGCCTGACAGTCGCTGAACTGCAAGCGGCGAATTTGCGCCTTGATGCTGGGAATGACCGGCACACTGACGCTCAGCTCATCAACGCCCATGCCGATCAGCAGGGGCACGGCTTGCGGGTCACCGGCGATGCCGCCACAGACGCCCACCCATTTCCCCTCGGCGTGGGCGGCTTGCACCGTCCAGGCGATCAGTTGTAGAACGCCGGGATTCAGTCCATCCACTTTGGGAGCGAGTTTCGGATGCCCGCGATCCATGGCCAGCGTGTATTGGGTTAAATCATTGGTACCGATGGAGAAGAAATCCGCCTCGCGGGCGAATTGCGCGGCCATGACCGCCGCTACGGGGATTTCCACCATGATGCCGGTTTCAAGCGGTTGCGCGTTCAGGCGTTGCCGCTCCTCTTCCAGAATAGCTTTGGCGTCGCGCAGCTCCGACAACAGACCGACCATCGGGAACATGACGCGGATTTTGCCGAATGCGGCGGCGCGTAAAATCGCCCGCAACTGGGTACGCAGAATTTCCGGGCGATCCAGACCGACGCGCAGACCGCGTTCGCCCAAGAAGGGATTGTCCTCTTTGGGAATCGGCAGGTAGGCCAGTGGTTTGTCGCCGCCGACATCCAGGGTGCGGATGATCAGGGGCCGGTTCGGTCCCAGCGCTTCGGCAATCGCTTTGTAGGCTTCAAATTGCTCAT
>JAIFNF010000264.1 GCA_020047885.1 Gammaproteobacteria bacterium
CTGACTACCTTGCCCATGTCCTGCGCGGGGAAATGGAAAAACTGCATGAAGATTGATTCTATTGTATCAAATTTAAATGCGATTGCCCTGCATCCAGCCCCGCTCCGGCCGGGCGCAGAGAACCCCCACGCCGAGAAGGGCAAAGGTCACGGCGGTATGCAGCGCGACCGTCGCGAAGGGCAAGCTCCGGTCAGGCCCCGGGGCGCTGTACAGGTAGACGATCATGACCAGAAACGAGAGCAGCAGGATCGGCAGGATGAGGAACTGGGTCGGCCAAACATCGCGCCAGGTGATTCGGTCAAGCAGCGCCAGCGCCAGGCCCAGACACAGGAAGTTGAAGGCGGTGGGCAGCGCCATCCGGCCCGGATGCGCCGTTACGGCATCGTCGGGAAACAGGCGGTCGTCAATGCCCAAATCCCAGCCGCCCAGATGCTCGACCAGCGTCAGCAGACCCAGCAGCGCCACCCCTCCGGCCAGCGCCTGCCCGATGCGCTGCAACCACGAACCGGGCGACTCGGTGCGCAATAACGCGAGCGCCAGGCCGGCCAGTACAAATCCGGCGGCGGTGTTGGCTTTCATCGCGGCCCAACCCGGCGCGACGGCCTTCAGCACCAGCACATCGCGCCACCAGCCCACCAGCACCAGCGCACCGACCATGATGGCGCTGACCGCCGCGAGGCCTGCCACGATTTTGCACCATGCCACCAGCCGCGGGTTGCTCTCGTTCTTATCCATTACCAGGATCACTGCCATGAAGTTAAGGGATTGCTCCTGTGGGTCGGGCTTTAGCCTGACGGGCTGCCTAAGTTAATGGCAGTGGGGCGCTATCCGTCCCCGCCAGCTCCCAGCGGTCGCGCCCGTTCTCCTTAGCCCGGTACAAGGCGGCATCGGCCGCATTCAGCAGCTCCGGGCCGCTCTGCGCATGTTCGGGAAACACCGCAATCCCCAGCGACAAGGTCACGCCCGGAACCTGATCGAACTTGGCCTTGAGCGGCAGGCCACGCATGCCCAGGCGCAAACTCTCGGCGCGTTGCTGGGCGACTTCCGCGGTCGCATCAGGCAGGATCAGACAGAACTCCTCGCCGCCGTAACGACAGGCAATATCCTCGACGCGCACTTGCGCCAGCAGAAATTCACCCAGCGCCTTCAGCACCATATCCCCGGCTTCGTGGCCGTAAGTGTCATTGAAGCGTTTGAAGAAATCGACATCGATCATGATGACGCTCAACGGCCCGGCGCGACGTTTGGCCCGTTCAATCTCACGCAGGAGGGTTTCATCCAGGTAGCGGCGGTTAAACAGCCCGGTCAGCACGTCGCGGATCGACTGCTGGCGCAGCGCCTCGCGCAATTTCAGGCTGGACAGCGCCAGACCAATCTGCTCGGCCACGGTCTCGGCCAATTGCTGGTGTTCCCGAACCAGCGCGGGCAACTCGATGGGGCATTGCAAGTACAACAGGCCGAGGGTTTCACCGTGCGCGCTCATCGGCACACACAGGTAAGGCCGCTGGTCGCCGCTGGCGCTGACGTGCGGGCAGATCAGGTCGGTGGCGAAATTCTCGACTCGATGTGGACTGCCGCGCCGCAACGCCCAACAGGCGATGAGGGGGAGCGGTCCGGTCTCTGGATCGGTGTCGATTTCGCCCCAGCGGATCATCGGCTCCAGACGATCACGGGAGGGCGGAATCTCATACAGCGTCCCTGTCCAGTTTGGAAAAAGTTTGCCCAGGACGTGCACGATCACCTGATACGCCTCGTCGGGTCCGACGCAGGCTTGCAACAGTTCCCCCATCTCGCCCAGCAAACTCAGCTCACGGGTACGCTGTTCCAGTTGAGCAACGGAGCGGGCCAGAGTGGCGTTGACCGCCTGCATCGCCGCCTCGGCCTGTTTGATCTGGGACACATCGGTCATGATGGCGCTGAACCCGATCATGTTGCCGGTCAGGTCACACAGCGGCGATGCGGCAACGCTGACCAATACGCCACTCCCGTCCTTGCGCCGCCATTCAGTGGTGAAACTGGGCAAGGCTTCGCCTTTTTCGAGCCGGGCAAACAGAGCCAAGCTTTGTTCTTCCTGGCCGGGCGGAATAATCGGCAAGGGCTGCTCAAAAATTTCGGCTTCACTCCAGCCAAAAATCTGTTCAGCGGCGGGATTCCACAGTTTGACGTTCCGGGCCAAATCCAGTTGGATAATCGCCAGGGGTGACGACCGGATGATGGTTTGCAGCCGCATACTGCTGTCGCGCAGCGCGGTGTGGGTTCGTTCGATTTCGCCGGCCATCCGGTTAAACGCGGATCCGAGGCGATTCAATTCCCTGGTCGTCGTCGCCGGAATACGGCTATCAAGCCGACCGCGCTCCAGTTGCTCTACCCCACGGGTCAGCCGCCGCACCGGAATCAGCATCCACCGGCGCAACAGCAGATATTGCAGACCCGCCTGGAGCATGAACAGCAGGATGAGCGACCCGGACGCTTGCATGAATAGCGTGTGGATACGGCCTTGGGCATGAGCGAGCGACACGTCCACCGACACGGCTCCGATGACATTCGCATTTTGCAGACCACTGATGACCTGCGAGATGCGCATATAGCGATGGCCGGCGCGCGAATAATAAAGCGGCGGCGTCTCATGGTGCGGATTACGCATCAGTTCAATCAACGCGCTTTGATCGGTGACGCTGCCGACCGCCAGGCCATCGCTGTCGGCCACCACCCGCAAGTAATGATTGACCACGCTCATCCGCGCAATATCGGGGAAAGTGGCGACGAACTCATCAACCGCCTGGCTAAGACTTTTCTTGCTGTTGGGCTGTTCCTCGGTTTCGAGCAGATGCACTTCCCGTTTGAGGACTTGCGCCAGCAGCGTCACTGTCACCTGCCCCTTGTAACGCATGTGCTGGTACACCAGCGTCTGGATGCCCAGGTAGAGAATCAGCAGGCCGCAGCCAGCGACGATGATAAAGCCGCCGGCTTGCCCGGCCAGCACCCGGGTCACCAGGGAATCCGTGAGACCTTTCATCGGCGGACGGCGCTCCATAACGGTTTGACCCCGGCGCCCATACACAGCGCTATGCCCAGCACGGCGAGCAGGGCGGGAATATAGCGATCGAGCCAGAGCAGGCGACTGCGTAGCTGGCGAACCTGCTCAGCGTGGATCAGCACGTCGTCGCCGGCGGTCGCGCCCGCCCAGCGCGACACTGCCGCCACCGGCTGGCCGCTGTCCGGGTTATAGAGATAATCGCCCGCCCAGCAACTCTCCTCCATTTTCAGCATTTCACCGCTGACCGGCTCCACCCAGATCTTGAAAATGAATTGATCGTCGCTGCAGCGGATTTCCTGTCCCGCCTTGACCGGGACGCCGGGATATTCGGTGGTGCCGAGATACGACCGGGTGTATTCGCCACGACCCTGATAAGCAAACCGATAGGTCTGGACGCCTTCGATGAACTCTTCGCCCTGGTACGCCAGCGGGATGCCTTCGACATAATTAGCGCGCAGGGTGTAGGTTTTCTGTTCAACATCGCGAGGGAACACGAAAATCTGGCCGTGAAACTCCGGCGCGGCCTGTTCGCCGGTGAGGGGGTTGACCGTATGCGTGGTGAGGTACTGCCAGGCGACCTGGCCGGTGTTGGCGTCATCGATGGTGTAGTAATCTTCAATCTTGACGCGCTGCGGACGCTCGGCCTCGACAATGATGCGGGCCGAACGGCGGTAGGTGGCGGGCGTATCTTCGGCGGGAAAGGCGGCGCTGGCCGGGTCGGGGAGCGTACTAATGCCGATGTAGTGAGCTTGCCAGGTCCAGCCCAGCGGCAGGCGCTGGGTCCACTGCGGCGCCAGCGCCCATTTCCAGACGCCCGCCAGGGCCAGCAGAACCAGTCCCATGATCAGTAACATTTTGGGTTTCATCGCCGAACGCTCCTTATCTGTCTATCTTTCTATCTTAGGCATAAGCTAGTGACATTGAGTTTAGCACGGCGTTTTAACCTGACTGATCATGCTGCGGCATCTTTTTAAAAACAATGGCTTAGGTAGGGGAAATGCAGGTGAGCAGAATTTTGGTGGTGGAAGATAACCCGGCGAATATGTGGTTCGTGGTAACGGTTTTGGAAAGCGCCGGACACCAAGCCTTGCAGGCCGAGGATGCGGAAACCGGCATCCGTATCGCTTACGATACGATCCCCGATCTGATTTTCATGGACATCCAGCTTCCGGGCATGGACGGTCTGGAAGCCACCCGCCGGCTCAAGGCCGCTGAAACCACCTGCCGGATTCCCATTTACGCCGTCACTGCTTTTGCGATGAAGGGCGATGCCGAACACTTTATCGCCGCCGGCTGCGATGGCTATCTGGCCAAGCCGGTCAGCTACAAGGACCTACTGGCCGCAGTAGCCACGGTAGAAGCCGCCAGCCGGCCATAGTTCATCCGCCCCCGCGCCGATTGCGCCCCCTTTCAACTCCCGAGGTAACCCAATGCCCACTCATATGACGACCGGCAACCCGGACAACGATCTGGACGCCAAAGTATTACTGGGGGTGTTGACCGCCTTCCGGCGTGGCGATTTTGCCCAGCGGATGCCCAGCCACTGGATCGGGATGCCCGGCAAGATCGCCGACACACTGAATGAAATCATTGACATGGCCGAGCGCACCACCAGCGATTTCGAGCGCGTGTCGCAAGTGGTCGGCAAGGCCGGCAAGGTCACCGCCCGCCTGTCGATTGCCGATCTGCACGGGTCATGGGCCAAGTTGGTGGATTCCAGCAACACCTTGATCGAAGACCTGGTCAGCCCATCGAACGAAATGGTGCGGGTCATCAACGCCGTCTCCACTGGCGACCTGTCGCAAAGCGTGCCGGTCGAAATCGATGGTAAAAAGCTCGAAGGCCAGTTCCTCAAATCCGCCGAGATGGTCAACGGCATGGTCAACCGGCTCGGCACCTTCGCCTCGGAAGTCACTCGCGTGGCGCGGGAGGTCGGCACCGACGGCAAGCTCGGCGGCCAGGCGGCGGTGCCGGGCGTGGCGGGCACCTGGAAGGATTTGACCGAGAGCGTCAATTCGATGGCCGCCAACCTCACCGGCCAGGTGCGCAATATCGCTCAGGTGACGACCGCGGTCGCGCAGGGCGATCTGAGCAAGAAGATCACGGTCGAAGCCAAGGGCGAAATCCTCGAACTGAAGAACACCATCAACATCATGGTGGATCAACTCTCGACGTTTTCCTCGGAAGTGACCCGGGTGGCGCGGGAGGTCGGCACCGACGGCAAGCTCGGTGGTCAGGCCGATGTCAAGGGCGTAGGCGGCACCTGGAAAGACCTCACCGAAAGCGTGAATGGCATGGCCGCCAACCTCACCAGCCAGGTCCGCAACATCGCGCTGGTGACCACCGCCGTCGCGCGCGGCGACCTCTCCAAGCAGATCACGGTCGAGGCCAAGGGCGAAATCCTCGAACTGAAGAACACCATCAACATCATGGTGGATCAACTCTCCACCTTCGCCTCGGAAGTGACCCGCGTCGCCCGCGAGGTGGGTTCCGAAGGGATGCTCGGCGGTCAGGCCGAGGTCAAGGGCGTGGGCGGCACCTGGAAAGACCTCACCGAATCGGTCAACTCGATGGCGGCCAACCTCACCAGCCAGGTGCGCAACATCGCCCAGGTGACCACCGCCGTGGCGGGCGGTGATCTCGGCAAGAAGATCACGGTCGAGGCCAAAGGCGAAATCGAGGAACTCAAAAGCACCATCAATACCATGGTGGATCAGCTCTCCACCTTTGCTTCCGAAGTCACCCGGGTGGCGCGCGAAGTCGGCACCGACGGCAAGCTCGGCGGGCAGGCCGAGGTCAAGGACGTGGGCGGCACCTGGAAGGATTTGACCGAGAGCGTGAACGGCATGGCGGCCAATCTCACCAATCAGGTGCGCAACATCGCCCAGGTGACGACGGCGGTGGCACAAGGCGATCTCGGCAAGAAGATCACGGTCGAGGCCAAGGGCGAAATCCAGGAACTCAAGAGCACCATCAACACCATGGTGGATCAACTCAACGCCTTCGCCTCGGAAGTGACCCGCGTCGCCCGCGAAGTCGGCACCGACGGCAAGCTCGGCGGGCAGGCCGAGGTCAAAGGCGTGGGCGGCACCTGGAAAGACCTCACCGAAAGCGTGAACGGCATGGCCGCCAACCTCACCAACCAGGTCCGCAACATCGCCCAGGTCACCACGGCGGTGGCCCAGGGCGATCTGGGCAAGAAGATTACGGTCGAGGCCAAAGGCGAAATCCAGGAACTCAAGAGCACCATCAACACCATGGTGGATCAACTCAACGCCTTCGCCTCGGAAGTGACCCGCGTCGCCCGCGAGGTCGGCACCGACGGCAAGCTCGGCGGGCAGGCCGAGGTCAGGGGCGTGGGCGGCACCTGGAAGGATTTGACCGAAAGCGTGAACGGCATGGCCGCCAACCTCACCAACCAGGTCCGCAACATTGCCCAGGTCACCACAGCGGTGGCCCAGGGCGATCTCGGCAAGAAGATCACGGTCGAGGCCAAAGGCGAAATTGAGGAACTCAAGAGCACCATCAACATCATGGTGGATCAACTCT
>JAIFNF010000077.1 GCA_020047885.1 Gammaproteobacteria bacterium
CCCGCGCCGTTGCTCAAAAATATCGACATCACCGTCGTTGGCGCAGTCACTCGCAACGCGCAGGGCGACATTGAACTCGACCGGATGATTGCACCGCTACACGACCGGCAAGGCGACATCGCGGCCTGGTGTCTGGTGATTCCCTTTCTGCGCCCCGGCGATGTGCCCCGCGTATCCACCGAGGGCGATGCTTATCTGGAAGGCGTCCGCTTGCTGTATCGGCAAACGCTGGATTACGCACTGGAGCGCTGGGAAAATCGTCAGGCCATTATCGCGCTCGGTCATTGCCACACCAGCGGCGGCGTCACTTCCGAGGATTCCGAGCGGCGCATTGTCATCGGTGGCGCAGAAGCTCTGCCCGTGGATACCTTCGATCGTGCCATCGCCTACGTCGCTTTGGGGCATTTACACCGTGCGCAGCAGGTGGGCGATCACAAACGGGTGCGCTATTGCGGCAGTCCCCTGCCCATGTCCTTCACCGAGATCCACTACCACCACCAAGTCTTGCGTATCGACCTCGACGGTGGCGCGATCCGGGAAATTACCCCCATCCGCGTCCCGCGCCCGGTGGATTTGTTGCGAATTCCGCAAGACCCCGCGCCCATCAATGAGGTCATGCGTCAGTTGCAGGCGCTGGAATTACCCGACCGCCCCCGGAATGAACAGCCCTATCTCCAGGTGCGGGTGCAGTTGACCGCCCCGGAACCCGGACTGCGGGCGAAAATCGACGCCGTTCTCGACAATAAGCCGGTGCGACTGGCTCGGATCGAAGTCACCCACGGCAACAGCGCCAGCGGAACTGCCCATCCCGGTTATCACTCCCTGGATGATCTGGAACGGCTGCAACCGACCGACATCTTCAAAAAGCTCTATCAGCGCAAATACCCGAATACCGAACCTGACGCAGCCTTACTCACTGCCTTTACCGAGTTGCTGAACGCCCAACCAGAGGCCGCGCCATGAGAATCCTGGCCATTCGCGGTAAGAATCTGGCCTCGCTGGCGGGTGACTTTGAACTGCACTTCCGCCAGGATCCCCTGGCCACTGCGGGCCTGTTCGCGATATGCGGCCCTACTGGCTCCGGGAAAAGCACCCTGCTCGATGCCCTATGTCTGGCGTTGTATGACGAAACCCCGCGCCTGACCCGCGCTGCGGTCAAGGGCGTCAGTCTGCCGGATGTCGGCAAGGACACCATCACCCCGCAGGATTCACGCAACCTGCTGCGCCGGGGAACCGGGGAAGGCTTCGCCGAGGTGGACTTTGTCGGCAACGACGGGATTGAGTACGGCGCTCGCTGGAGTGTGCGCCGCGCCCAGAGCAAGCCCGGCGGCAAGCTGCAAAATTCCGAACTAGTCCTGAAAATCCTGGGTAGCGGGCAACCGATCGGGCGGGGGAAAACCGAAGTCCAACAGGCGATCCGCGACCGGGTGGGTCTATCGTTCCCGCAATTCACCCGCGCTGTGCTGCTCGCGCAAAACGAATTCGCCGCTTTCCTGAAAGCCAATGACAACGAACGGGCGGAACTGCTGGAAACCCTGACCGGCCTGGACGTTTACACCGGCATTTCCATTCGCGCCTTCGAACGCGCCCGAAATGAACAGAAAAACCTGGACGCCTTGCAGACCCAGTGCGCCGGTCAGCAACCCCTGGACGATGAAGCCCGTGCCCTGCTGGAACAAACCCTGACGGCTGCCCAACTCGACACCAGGACTCTCGACCAGCGCAAAGACGAACTGGAAAGCCAGCAGCGCTGGCATCAACAGTGGCGGCAATTTCAACAGCAGGAACAGCAGGCGCTGGACACCGTTCAGAATGCGCGCACCACCCAGCAGGTCGCTGCACCCCGGCAACGCCAATTAACCCAGGTGGACGCGGTACAAGCTGCCCGTCCTTTGGTAAGCGAGGTAGACCGCGCGGCCACGGAAGTTGAACTCCGCCGCCAAGCCGTACAGGGTGCCGAGCAACAGCGTGACGAGGCGCAACGCCTCCTGCAACAGGCGGAAGCCACCAGAACGCAAGCCGATCAAGCAGTTAAAGCCGCTGAACAGCAACGCACCGACGCCAGCGACGCCCTCAACCAGGCACGTCGTCTGGATACCGAAATCAACACGCTCACCCCCGGTCATGGCAGCGCCGCTAACGCCTTGAAGGAAGCCCGGCAGGCTGAGGTTGAGGCGCAGCAGCAGCTCGAAGGCAAACAGACCGAGCGCCAGCAGGTCGCCCAGCAACTGCAAACCGCTCAGGACTGGCTGACCAAGCACCAACTCCTGCAAACGCTGGCCGAAGACTGGCCGCGCTGGGATGTGCTGCTCAAGGATGCCGCGACTCTACAAAACAGCCTGCGCGAGGCAGAACAGAAAGTCGTTGCCAGTCAGCAGGACTTGCAGAACAAGCAGCAGGAACGGGATAAAGCCGGTGATCAGTCCGCCAAAGCCGAAACTGCGCTGCACACTGCAGAAACCCGGTTACAGGTCGCTCTCGCGGAACTGGCCGGCTTCGATACCGAAACGCTGGCGACGCGGCGTCAAACCGCCCAAACCCGCACTGATCAACTGGCGAGCGCGGAACATTTATGGACAACCCTCAGCGCGGCTCAGACCCAGCGCGATAAACTCGACGCTGAAAGCCGCACGCTCCAGGAACAGGTCGCGCAGGCGGAAACGGCGCTGAATCAGCTTGCGGCTGAAAAGCCCACGACGACCGCCCGGCTGGAACAAGCGGAAAAGTCGCTGAAAACCGCGGAAGTCGCCAACACTAAAAATGTCGAAACGCTACGCGCCAGTCTGGAAACCGGTTCCCCCTGCCCGGTCTGCGGAGCCACCGACCATCCCTACGCCACCGGTGATGCGCCCTCCCGCGCCATGCTGACCAGCCTCAAGGCGGAAGTCAGCGAATGCCGGAAAGTCCTGGAGGCGCTGGTCGCTGCGGAAGCCACTCAGCACACCCAACGCGACCATCACCGCCAGCGGCTGACCGTTCTGATCGGGGAACAGGCATCGCTGACTGCCGCGCTGCAACGCGATACCACGGCCTGGAATGCGCACCCGCTTACTGCCGAATTGACTGACATTGCTGCTGCTGAACGTTCCGCCTGGTTCACCGACCAGCAGCAACGAACGCAGAACGATTTGGACGCCATCGCCCAACAGGAAAGCGCTCAACGGAAAGTCGCCAAACAGCGGGACGACGCCCAGAAAGCCCGGGATCAGGCTCAGAAGCAACATTCCACCGCGCAGAATGCTCTCAACGCGGCACAAACCGCTTTCGATCAAGCGACTCAGGCCGTCCAGATCGCACAGGAACGGCAAACCGACGGTGCCGGTCAACTGGCGGAACGGCTGAATGCCTTGGACGCGGCATTTTCCGGTTATGACTGGCGTCCCTTGTGGCACGCCGATCCGGTTCAGTTCCATAACCAGCGGCGGCAAAAAGTCGAGCAGTGGAAGGATCAAAGCCAAAAAGCGGAACAGTGGAAGCAACAACTCGTTACTTTCGATACTGAAATCAGCAACTTTATAGCAACCACCGCCGATAAAGCCGCGCAACGTCAGCGTACCGATGAAGCGTTCCAGACTATCGACCGTGACCTCCAGACTCGACGTCAGCAGCGTCAAACCCTGTTCAATGGCCGTGCGGTTGCCGAAATTGAAGCGCAATTGACCAAAGCGATTGACGACGCCCGACGCCAACTCCAGCAACAGGAGGCGGTCGCACAACACGCCGGACAGACCCAGGCCAGTGCTGAAACCGGGCTGAAACAGGAACAGAAAGCCCTCGCTGGATACCAGCAAGCCGTGGAACAAGCCACGACCGCACTGCAACAATGGCTCGCTGATTTCAACGCCCGCACTCCCGACGCTGCGCTGGACGTTCCCACCCTCCGCGCCCTGCTGCTCCACGATAGCGCCTGGTTAAAGCGGGAGCGGGAGATGCTTCAGGCGCTGGCAGACACCGTCATCAAGGCTGAAACGGCCCTCAAGGAACGCCGAACACAACGGGAAGCGCATGAACAGCAACGCAATAATCTGGATTCTGCGGAAACCGTGCAGGAAGCGCAGCAAAAGACCCTAGCCGATTTGAACGTAGCGCGGAGCCGGGCGACGGAGGCCGAACTCAATCTGCGTCAGGACAATGAGCGGCGTGAAAAAACCCGCGATTTACAGGCCAGTATTGCCCAACAGGAAAGGATCGCCGGGATTTGGAATCAGCTCAGCGACCTGATCGGTTCCGCCGACGGCAAAAAATTCCGCAACCATGCCCAACAGTTCACCCTGGATGTACTGCTCGGCTACGCGAATCACCACCTTGCCGACATCTCGCGCCGCTACCGACTGGAGCGGGTACCGGATACCCTGGCACTGATGGTGGTTGATCAGGATATGGGGGATGAATGTCGCTCAGTGCATTCCCTGTCCGGCGGCGAATCGTTCCTGGTCTCCCTGGCGCTGGCGCTCGGGCTGGCGTCGTTGTCCTCCAACCGGGTGCGGGTCGAATCCCTGTTTATCGACGAAGGCTTCGGCAGTCTGGACGCGGACACCCTGCGCGTGGCGATGGACGCTCTGGATCGTCTGCAAGCCCAGGGGCGCAAGGTCGGCGTGATTTCCCATGTGCAGGAAATGACCGAACGGATCGGCGTGCAAATTCAGGTCCAGCGCCAATTGGGGGGAAAGAGTTGTATTGAGGTGCTGCCCCGCATGGAGAATTCATGTTGATTAACCTACTTTGAAGCTAACGGTCATCGACGATGTGCTGATCATGTCTTTCAAGGAGCTTTAAATCATGAAATGAAGTCAGAGCTGCATAGCTCGTAATAAACCCGTAGCCATCTTGGCAACCATCGCTCAGAAGTAAAGAGGACCCTCCTTTCGTGAATCCTTCACCGCACACTTCCCCCGCACTCAGCTACCGCGATGCCGGGGTTGATATCGATGCCGGCAATCGCCTGGTGGATCGCATCAAACCCCATGCCCGGCGTACCTTGCGACCCGGCGTTCTCGGCGGACTGGGCGGTTTCGGCGCTCTGTTTGAATTGCCACTGGATCGCTATCGTCAACCGGTACTGGTCTCCGGCACGGATGGCGTTGGCACCAAGTTGAAACTGGCGCTGGAACTGCGTCGGCATGACACCATCGGTATTGACCTGGTCGCCATGTGCGTTAATGACGTGCTGGTGGTTGGCGCTGAACCGTTGTTCTTTCTCGACTATTACGCCACTGGCCAACTGGATGTTGATGTCGCTGCGGACGTGATTAAAGGCATTGCCGACGGGTGCGAACAGGCCGGCGCGGCGCTGGTGGGTGGGGAAACCGCGGAAATGCCGGGGATGTACCACGACGGGGATTATGACCTGGCCGGGTTCTGCGTCGGCGTGGTTGAAAAAGCCAACATTATCGACGGCAGCCGTGTGCAACCGGGCGACGTGCTACTGGCGCTGGCCTCTTCCGGCCCGCATTCCAATGGTTATTCACTAATCCGCAAAATTCTCGCAGTCAGCGGCGCGACGCTGGATCAACCACTTGCCGAAGGCTGTACCCTGGGCGAGGCGCTACTGGCTCCCACCCGTATCTACGTCAAGCCGGTGCTGAAATTGCTGGAGACGCTGGATGTGAAAGCCATCGCTCACATTACCGGTGGCGGCTTAACCGAGAATCTGCCGCGTGTTCTGCCTACCGGCGTCAAGGCGCACATCGATGCCGCCAGTTGGCCACGCCCGGCGATCTTTGAATGGCTGCAACAGCAAGGCGGCGTCAGCGAGGTGGAAATGTGGCGAACCTTTAATTGCGGGGTCGGCATGATCCTCTGTATCGCTGCAGAAAATGCTGATCAGGCGCTGACCCAGTTGCGGGAAGCCGGTGAAACTGCCTGGAACATTGGCCAGATTACGGCTGGCGAAGGGCAACCGGTCGTGGACTTTCAACCATGAGCGCTGCACGAAAATGCCGACTGGTGGTGCTGATTTCCGGGCGCGGCAGTAATCTACAGGCGATTCTCGATCAAGCCGCCAGTGGTGAATTACCGGTCGATATCACTGCCGTCATCAGCAACCGGCCCGGCGTACCGGGTCTCGAACGGGCGCAACAGGCCGGCGTTCCGGCGCTGGAACTGGATCACCAAGCGTTTCCCGACCGTCCGGAATTTGAAACGGCGTTGAGCGCACTGATCGACCGTCAGCAACCCGATTTAGTGATTCTGGCTGGATTCATGCGAATTCTAACCCCCGGTTTCACCAGCCATTACCGGGGGCAAATGTTCAACATCCACCCCTCGCTCCTGCCTAAATTTCCGGGACTGCACACTCACGAACGGGCGTTGGCTGCGAGAGAAACCGAGCATGGCGCGACCATTCATTTCGTGACGGAGGAACTGGATGGCGGCCCGATCATCGTGCAGGCGCGGGTTCCGGTGCTGCCCAATGATCATCCTGATAAGTTGGCAGCGCGGGTGCTGGCGCAGGAACACCGTTTGTATCCACAGGCGATTCGCTGGTTTGCCGAGGGGCGGGTGCGCCTGGCGGGAGAACAGGTGGAGTTTGACGGACAACCGCTGACAGCGCCGTTGCGGTTGGAAGATTTCGCCGGTTAAATGAAGACCTCACTCAGACGGATTTCCGCTTGGGGTAGCAGCACGGGTGCCAGCACACCTTCACGCACTTGCAGCCGGGTCTGATAATGACCGCTCGCCGGTTCCAGATCGCGATAGATCTCAATATGGCGGCGTTTGGGTCCGACGACTAGCCACACTTCGGGGACGCCATGCCGGGCATAGAGTGGCACCTTGGTCTTGCGGTCAAACTGTATCGTGCTGTCCGATACCTCAATGAGTAGCAAGACATCCTGAGGGCATGGATGCGCATTCAAGTAGTAATCAGCACGGGGGCGCAGCAGGGTTAAATCAGGCTCTGGTTCAGAACGCTGACTGAGAACCAAGGGGCTTTGTACACGAACCAGCGCCATATCTCCAACGATCCTTGCAAATAATCGATCAAGAATACTCACCGTTCCCGCATGAAAACTACCTATCGGTGCCATATCAAATAATTCCCCCTCGATAAGTTCTATCCGCGTTTTTGGATGAATAAAGCCGGTTTTCCCCATCCGGTGAAAATCGGCTACATTCCAGAGACGCCGTCTTGGATAAGACCCAAAAGTCGTTGCAGTTTCAGCATTTATTAGCATAGGTAGCGACACATTTTCCTCCTCAAATCAGTATTTCAGCGACCCTTTTCAAGCGGTTCATCATCGCCAATCCGGCTGGGCGTCGGGCCGGTTTGCCGCTTATATTTAGCGTCAAGCCGCTTACCATAAGGCCGCAGAGCCGGACCACTGAGCATCTCGAAGCTAATCGCGCAAATCGCCATACCGGGTCGCAATGCCAGGGGCAATTTGCCACTGTTAAAACACTCCAGCACCACCGCCCCACTCCAACCCGGATCAATGCGGTGGGCGGTGACATGCACCATCAACCCCAGTCGGGCCAGGCTGGAGCGCCCGTCCAGCCAGCCCACCAGATCATCCGGCACCGTAATAGTTTCCGCCGTCACGGCCAGCGACAATTCGCCGGGATGGATAAAAAAGGCGTCATCGGCACCAATCCGAATCTCCTTGCCCATAATCCGGTTGATCGCATGATCCACCTCCTCACGCGGCCCGCTCAGGTCGATATGAGAGGCCGCGTGGTCGTTGAATACCCGAAAGCGATGCCCCAGATGCAGATCCACACTGACGCCATTAATGCGGTTGGGCGCAGGGCGCGGCTCAATGCCGATTTTGCCCTCTTCCAGATAGCGTTCAATATCCCGGTCGCACAACCGCATGATGGCTCACCTCAGGTGTTCTGAATGACAATATTCGGGAATTTGTGGCTGTAATTCCGCGCCTGTAACGACAGCCGGGCTGCGGCGCGACGGGCGATGTCCCGATACAACTCCGCGATGCGGCTGGCCGGTTCCGCAACGACTGTGGGACGGCCATTATCCGTCTCCTCACGAATGCGGATATCCAGCGGCAAGGAACCGAGAAATGGCGCATGTTGTTCAGCCGCCATGCGCTCACCGCCGCCCGCGCCAAAGATATGCTCCTCATGGCCGCATTTTGAGCAGATGTGGATACTCATATTCTCCACGATGCCCAGCACCGGTACTTCAACCTTTTCAAACATTTTCAAGCCCCGGCGGGCGTCCAAAAGAGCGATGTCCTGGGGCGTGGTGACAATAATCGCCCCACTGACTGGCACTTTCTGGGAGAGGGTCAACTGGGTATCCCCGGTTCCCGGCGGCAGGTCGATGATCAGATAATCCAGATCATGCCAGCGGGTATCGCGCAATAACTGCTCCAGCGCCTGCGTGACCATTGGCCCGCGCCAGATCATCGGCGTCTCTTCTTCGATCAGATAGCCGATGGACATGGACTGGATGTTGTAACTCATCACCGGCATCAGCGATTTGCCATCCGGCGATTCCGGTTGCTGACTGACGCCCAGCATCCGGGGCTGGCTGGGACCGTAAATGTCGGCGTCCAGCAACCCGACGCGTGCGCCCTCCACACTCAGCGCCAACGCCAGATTCACCGCTGTTGTGGACTTGCCGACCCCGCCCTTGCCGGACGCGACCGCGATGATATTCCTCACCCCAGTGAGCGGCTTCAACCCCTTTTGCACCTCGTGGGCGATAATCTTGCTGTTGACCTTGACCACCGTTTCGCTGACGCCCGGCAGCGTCGCCAGCCGTTCGCGCAACGCCGCCATCAGGGTTTCCTGATAACCCAGCGCGGGAAAGCCCAGTTCGATATCCACCTCAATCCGCCCGGCCTCGATCCGAATCTGCTTCACGCACTTGGCGGTCACCAGATCCTGTTCCAAATAGGGGTCTACATAGCCTTTAAGGGCGTTTTCTACATCAGTGCGTGCGATAGCCGTCATCAGTCAGATTCCTCGTCAATTTTGGATGGCCTAATCATAGCCGGTTAGTGGCCGTCTCTCTCGATTTTTCCCGTTCACCGGATGACAGATTGAGCCAAATACTGCTAAGTTAGCCCTCTTTTCCTGCCGCTACCCACAATGTTCCACATTATGAACGCTACCCGCCGAATCCTTGTCACCAGTGCCCTGCCTTACGCCAATGGCCCCATCCACATTGGCCACCTGGTTGAGTATATTCAGACCGATATCTGGGTGCGTTTCCAGAAACAGCGCGGCCATGAGTGCTACTACGTCTGCGCCGATGACGCCCACGGCACGCCGATCATGCTGCGTGCCGAGCAGGAAGGTCTGACCCCGGAACAGTTGATCGGGCAGGTCTGGCAGGAACACCAGGCCGATTTTGCCGATTTCCTGATTGAATTCGACAACTATTATTCGACGCATTCCCCGGAAAATCGGCATTACGCGGAACTGATCTACAGCCGGTTGGACGCTGCCGGCCACATCAGCCGCCGGGTCATCACCCAAGCGTATGATCCCGAAAAACAGATGTTCCTGCCGGATCGCTTCATCAAGGGCGAATGTCCACGGTGCGGCGCGGTGGATCAGTATGGGGATAGTTGCGAAAGTTGCGGCGCGACCTACTCGCCGACCGATTTGAAGAATCCCCGCTCGGTCATCTCCGGCGCGACGCCTATTACCAAAGAATCGCTGCATTTCTTCTTCAAACTGGCTGACTTTCAAGAGATGCTCGGGAACTGGATCACCAGCGGGTCGATTCAGCCGCAGATGGCCAACAAGCTAAATGAGTGGTTCACGGCGGGCCTGCAGGAGTGGGATATTTCCCGCGATGCGCCTTATTGGGGATTTGAAATTCCCGATGCTCCCGGTAAATATTTCTATGTCTGGCTAGACGCGCCAATTGGCTACATGGCCAGTTTCCAGAACTATTGCGACCGCACCGGCCTGCGTTTTGACGACTTTTGGGAGCCGGACAGTCCGGCTGAGGTTTATCACTTCATCGGCAAAGATATCGCCTATTTCCACATCCTGTTCTGGCCGGCGGAATTGACGGGAGCGGGCTTCCGTAAACCCACTGCGGTGCATTGCCATGGCTTTCTGACCGTAGATGGGCAGAAAATGTCGAAATCGCGCGGTACGTTCGTCAAGGCTCGCACCTATCTCCAGCATCTGCGCCCGGAATATCTGCGCTACTACTTCGCCACCAAGCTGAACGACGGCATCGACGACCTGGATCTGAATTTCGACGACTTCCTGCAACGGGTCAACAGCGATCTGGTCGGCAAGGTCGTCAATATCGCCAGTCGCTGCGCCGGTTTCATTACCCGCCGCTTCAATGGTCAACTGGCCGACAGCGTGGCGGAACCGGTGCTCTATGCGGAATTCGTGGTCGCCAGCGACTCCATCGCCCAAGCGTATGAAGGGCGGGAATTTGGCCGGGCGATGCGTGAAATTATGGCGCTGGCGGATCGGGCTAATCAGTATATTGATGAGAAGAAACCGTGGGCGCTGGCGAAACAAACCGACTCAGTCACGGAGGTGCAGGCGGTGTGCAGCATGGGACTCAATCTGTTCCGGTTGCTGGCGCTCTATCTCAAGCCGGTGCTGCCCGGCGTTGCCGCCCAGGTCGAACAATTCCTGCAAATCCCGCCGTTATGCTGGGACGATATCGCTAAACCGATGCGCAACCATGTCATCGCCGAATTCAAGCCGCTGATGCAGCGGGTAGAAATGGCGCAGATCGCCGCAGTCGTTGAGGACTCCAAGGAAAAGTCATCGGCCAGCGAAGGAGCCGTCGGACTATTGGCCGATGATCCGATTAGCCCAACCATTACGATTGAGGATTTCGCCAAAATTGATTTGCGGGTGGCGCGAATTGTCAACGCTGAAGCTGTGGTAGGCGCGGATAAACTGGTGCGGCTAGAACTGGATGTGGGCGGCGAAATTCGGCAGGTCTTTGCAGGTATTAAATCCGCCTACGCGCCGGAAGATTTACAGGGTCGGTTGACGGTGATGGTCGCTAATCTCGCCCCGCGCAAGATGCGGTTTGGCGTCTCCGAGGGCATGGTGCTGGCGGCGGGCGGCAAGAGTGGGATTTATCTGCTTAATCCCGATAGCGGCGCAGAACCCGGAATGCGGGTGAAGTGAAATCCCCCGCCGAAACCTGTTTCTCCGCCCTGGCTGACATTCACGCCACGGGCGGCGGCGTCGCGGAAACGTCTTATTACCCGGCGTTAATCAACCTGTTTAACGTGGTTGGTGAGACACTAAAACCTCGGGTATTAGCTGTGTCGCAATTGCAGAATACCGGCGCTGGCAATCCGGATGCCGGGCTGTTCACTGCGAATCAATTACCGAAGGGTTCGTCTGCGCCGTTGCCGGGCCAATTACCGGAACGGGGCGTGGTGGAAATCAAGGGCTTGGCTGACGATAGTTGGCTAACCGCCAGTGGGGCGCAGGTCAGTCAGTATTGGCAACAATATCGGCTGGTGCTGGTAACGAACTATCGAGATTTCCTGTTGGTTGGCACGGATGAGCACGGGCAGCCCATCCTGTTGGAAACGCTACAGTTGGCGGAATCGGCTAGTGAATTCTGGTCCCGGTTGCAACAGCCCCACACCTTTGCTCAGGCGCAGGGTGAACATCTGGTCGCTTATCTCCAGCGGGTCAGGCAAGGGCGGCGTCACCATGCCCGGTAAAGGAAAAACGGTTAAACGCTCACTCACGACCGCAGAATATCCGGGATTGAGCGATGCAACACTTGATATTTATCTCAATGCCAATGTCTACTGGAAAAATGTCCCACTTCCAGTATGGGAGTACACCATGGGTGGTTATCAAGTCATCAAAAAATGGCTATCCTACCGGGAATTGGCATTGCTAGGCAGGCCATTACTAGCCGATGAAGCCTTGGAATTGACCTGGATAGCGAGGCGGATTACTGAACTAATTCTAATGCGTCCAATTTTAGATAAAAACTACGTCAATATTAAAAGTCAATCAAAGTCAAACTATAAATTTAAAAAATAAAAAATTCATGTCTAACCTGTTTTTAACTTGACCGGGATCAAAACGTATGTTTCTGAACCGTATAAAAACCATTCCTGATCAGCGTCAACTGAAACGTCATTCATTGTTTTATCAACCGACGGTTCTTGACAGCACGACTCAACAGTCGGTGGGTCATTTAATTGATCTATCGCTGGGTGGAGCAATGTTAGTCAGCGATCATTTAATCAGCAGCGGAATTATAATGAATATCCGTATTGTACTACCCTCACCTTTTATGGATGCCACTTACTTTGACATGGGCGTGGAAACCATGAGAGTCAATAGCGATGTCAATACCGATTATTTCGCAATGGGTCTTCGCTTTTTGGAAGTTGACGAAGAAAGTCAAAAATTTATTGAACATCTAATAGAAAATTACAGCTTATAAAAATGGTCATGGCATCGGACGTCGTCCAGCCCGCTGTTCCACCCACAACCGATCCCGCAATCCCGACGACCGTCGCAACCGCCGCTCCACCGCCGCCTCAAACACCTCCGGCGTCCCATAAAACACCGCCTGCTGCTTGGCTCGGGTCAGCGCCGTATAAAGCAACTCCCGACTCAACACCGGCGACGATTCATTCGGCGTCACCACCAACACCCGCTCAAATTCCGACCCCTGGCTTTTATGCACGGTCATCGCATAAACCGTCTCATGTTCCGGCAATCGCGCCGGCGCAAATCCGCGCAACGCGCCATCATTGCCCAGAAAAAACACCTTCATCCGTTCCGGCTCATCCGGATCCGGCAGGGTGATGCCGATGTCGCCATTGAACAGCCGCAGGTTGTAATCATTGCGAATCACCATGATCGGGCGTCCCGGATACCAGGTCTGGCGATGGTCGATCAACCCGCGATCCTGCAAAATCTCCTCGCAGAGCCGATTCAATTCTTCCACCCCGAATGGCCCCTTGCGCAGGGCGACCAGCACCCGAAACCGGTTGAACTGCTCAAACACGACCGGGGGTTCAGCACCCGTCTGCACCGCCTCCAGATAAGGCGCAAAGCCGGTTCCCACCGGTTCCGCCAGTTCCACGGGCAACGCTTCGGCATCGGCCAGCGTATGCCAATTAATATCCGTGCGCCCCTCCAGCAACGCCGCCGCATCCGCTGAACGACCCCGATTCACCGCCTGCGCCAGCGCCCCAATCCCACTGTCCGCGCCAAAGCGGTAGCTGTGCCGCAGCAACACAATGACGTCCACCAACGGCGAAGGCGATTCCTTACCCTTGGGCAACGCCTCGCCGGTCAATCCCGCCAGTCGCGTCTGAAATTCCGGAGAAAACCGCCCGGCGCCGGTACACAGATCGCCCAACACTGCCCCGGCGTCCACCGAGGCCAGTTGATCCTTGTCACCCAGTAGAATCAGCCGCGTGGTCGGCAGCAGCGCTTCCACGGTCTTGGCCAGTAACGCCAGCCCGACCATCGACACTTCGTCCACCACCAACACATCAACCGGCAGGGGATTGTCGGCGTTATAGCGGAAATACACCGAATTAGGCCGACTCCCCAAGAGGCGATGTAGCGTAGACGCTTCTTCGGGAATTTGCGCCGCTTGTTCCGGCGTCAAGTTCAGCCCTGGCTTGGCGGCGCGAATGGACTCCTGCATCCGCGCTGCCGCTTTCCCGGTCGGTGCCGCCAAGGCAATCCGCAACGGGCGCTCGGATTGTCCCGTCAACAGCGCCAGCACTTTCAACACGGTACTGGTTTTCCCCGTCCCCGGCCCGCCCGAAATCACACAGATCCGCTTCATCGCCGCCACCGCCGCCGCCACTTTCTGCCAGTCGGGGCCTTTCAGCGATGCATGACGGGGAAACAACCGGTCGAGATCCGTGCGCAACTGCGTCTCATTGATGTCCGTCGCCGCCGCCCCCGCCCGCTTGCGCAAATCGCTGGCCAGGCGCTGTTCATACTGCCAATAGCGATAGAGGTACAAGCGACCGCGCCGGTCAATAACCAGCGGCTGGCGCTCACCGGGTCGGCCCACCACTGGACTGGCGCGCACCGCATCCAGCCATTCATTCATCGGTGGCAGGGTCAATTCTGGAAATTCAACTCGCCGTTCCGTCATCGCCTCCCAGCGCCGCAGCCACTGGCGCAGATTGACGCAGATATCGCCCTGACCCGTGGCGTGACTCGCCAGCGCTGCGGCCAGCGCCAGTTCCCGCGACCTGCCGCCCGCCAGTCGCTCCATAAAGCGGGCGAAATGCATATCCAGGTCGCTCAAGGCACCCTGCGCATAAAGCGTGGGCAATGGATCATTATTCAGCAGATTTTCAATCATGGCGCTCCATTAACCTCGCAGTTCCTGCATCGCAGTCCTAAGAATTTCCAGCGCCTCTTCAAACTGATATTGCTCAATCCGCGCGGACAGGGCCGATGCACGCGCTCCCAGGGCAACAGCGATCTGACCCGCATGTTTGTGATAGTGGCTAACCGCGTTCAAGTCATCTTCGGCTAACAACGCCGCCAATTCGTCCAGAACCACACGCAGGCCCGACTCATCGAGAACCTCGGACGATGGCGCAGCTCCCTGACCGGGAAGGACGCTCGCCAGCGCCTCCAGGCCGGTTTGCAACGCCGACTCGAACGTTTCAAGCAGGGCATGGCGTTCCGGCGCAGGGCGTTCCTCGCGAATCGCTCGCTCCAGCGCCGCCGCCGATTCGCTGACTCCCAATAATCCCAGATTGGCGGCGACACCCTTCAAGCTATGGGACAGGCGCTGGATGTCCTCCCACTGATCCTGATCCCCATACTGGCGCAGCAGGATGGTGTCATGGCGATGATAGCGGACAAACTGTTCCAACAACCGCACATAGCTTGGCAGCTTGTTGCGCAGGGTCTTCAAACCTGCCTCCACGTTTAAACCCGTCACGCTGCGCAACCGCGCCAACAACGGCTGATCCGCTTCGGGCGTCGTCGTCGGGGGAATTGCCGGTTCCTGCACAACCCCGGCTTCGGGAACGGGTAGCCAGCGTAGCAGCGTTTCGTAGAGATGTAGCGGGTCTACCGGCTTGGCAATATGGTCCCACATCCCGGCTTTCATGCATTCCTGGCGCTCTTCCGCGAAGGCGTTGGCCGTCATCGCCAAAATCGGCGTCTGCTGATAGCCGTCGAGTTGACGAATACGCCAGGTCGCTTCCAGACCGTCCATGATCGGCATCTGCACGTCCATGAGAATCAGGTCATAGTCGGCCTTCTTCACTTTGTCCAAGGCGATTTGGCCGTTATCGGCAACGTCGACCTGCAAGCCACTGTCTTGTAGAAGTTCCCTGGCGACTTCCTGATTCACCAGATTGTCCTCAACCAGCAAAATGCGCTGACCACGATGCGGAGCCAGTTTCAAGAGGGCGCTCTCCGCATCACCGATCTCCTGCGGTTTTGCGATCCCCGGTTTGAACGGCGCTTCAAACCAGAAGCAACTGCCCACGCCGAGCTGGCTATCCACGCCCAGGCGCCCCCCCATGAGTTCAATAATCCGCCGACTGATCACCAAACCCAGCCCGGTGCCGCCATAGCGCCGGGTAATGGAGCCATCGGCTTGTTCAAAGACCTGAAACAACCGGGCAATTTGGTCATCAGCAATGCCGATGCCGCTATCCCGGATCTCGAAACGCACCCAGCAATGTTCCGACCCGGATTCGAGCAGGCGGGCGCTCAGGCTGACCTGCCCTTGCTCAGTGAACTTGATCGCATTACCCGCAAAGTTGAGCAGAACCTGCCGCAGGCGCAGTTCATCGCCCTGCAACACCGGCGGAACCTGCGGATCGGTGTCGATGACCACTGGCAGATTCTTTTCCCTGGCTTTCTCGTTGATGAGGCTGGAAACGCCGGCAAAGACCTTTTCCAGCTCAAAGTCGCTGCTCTCCAGCACCAGTTTGTCGGCCTCGACCTTGGAGATATCCAGAATATTATTGATAACGCCCAGGAGATGCTGGGCAGCGCTCGCCACCTTGTCGAGTTGACCGCGCTGATAGGCATCCACCGCATTGCGGCGCAGGAGGTGAGTAAAGCCAATGATGGCGTTCATCGGCGTGCGGATTTCATGGCTCATATTGGCCAGAAAGGCGCTCTTGGCGCGATTAGCGCTCTCCGCCTGCATTTTCGCCTCGACCAACTCCGCAGTACGCTCCGCCACCCGCTCTTCCAGATGAAGCTGAATCTGCCGCAAGGCCTGGGTGCGTTCATCAAACAGTTGCGCTAATTGCTCCAATTCATCCCCCGTTCCCAGGGGTGCGCAACGGCGCTCCTCGCTGCCATCCGCCGCTTCCACCCGCTGACACAGCGTCAGAATCGGTCGGGCCACGCTGAACCCGATGCGCGAGGCCACCAGCAACGCCGCCAAGGTCAGCAATACGCCCAGCACCGCAATGTCGCGCAAGGCGCTAATCGCCGGCCCCAAATAGTGATTCTTGGGACCCACGACCTCGATGACCAGTCCTAGATCGTTAAACTGGCCCTGTTGCTTCGAATTCAGCGCGGCCTGCGCCACCAGAGCGTCGGCGATGTTGGTCGCGTGATTAAAGATTTCCACATCACCCGCCAGCAACCGATGCCCCAGCACCGGCGAATCCGGCAGGAGCCGCTGCGCCAGCGCCGCCAGATCGTAAGCCACCACCAGCGCGCCCTGCGTGGTGTGGTAATAAATGATCGGGACAAACACCACCCAGCGTTTATGCTCGCTGTCCAGCCACAGGCTGTTCACGCCACGCGTGAGCGTCGTTCGCAAGACCGGGGAGTTTTGATAGGTCGGGGCATTATCCAGACTGGAGAAGACCGGATGACCGTCATAGTCCAGCAGCGCGATCGCGACGACGTCCCGGTTTTCCGCAAAATTCACCGCCAGTTGCAACAAATAATCCCGGCGTCCCTGCGGATCCTGCAAACCATTAATTATCAATGGATTTCTGGCTAGATTACTGGCGCTGTCCAACAGATATTCCATCCGCTGCCGCAGCGCATCGACATCATTTTGCACACGATTCTGCAGATCACCTTCCAGTTGCTGGGTTAGGGTCGTGATCAACCGATAGCCGATCACCGCGCCCAGCACCAGCATGGCCAGCGCCACAAACAGGGCAAAGATCAGAGTGATACGCCAGCGCAGTTGATGTCGGTGAAACAGTTTCAAGGGCTACTCCGCCAGAACAATCTGGCCATGGGCGTTGAACCGCGCCAGATGGAGCGGCAGACCACCAGCAATTTCATGGCGACCGGGACCAAATGGCGCGGCATAGTCACGGATAACGCCCTGGTAATGATCGAGATGTTCCAGCGCATCGCGAACAGCCGCACGGTCGGCGACGTCGGCCTGACGGACGGCCTGGGCCAGGAGCTGCACCAATTCATAGCTGTGCAACGTCCCGCTCAGCGCCGCGATAGGTTGTTCCGGCTTCAGGCCGTAATAGGTGCGATAGTCCGCAATCCATTGCGCCAGCGCTGGTCGGTCAAACGGCAACACGGCGGACTGTACAAAACGCAGGTCCACCGTGCGCAACGCTTTTTCAGCAGCGTTCCAGAAATCGCCGCCCGTCAGTCCCCAGTGCGACAGGATCGGCAACGGCTGATCCAACTGGGCCATCGCATTCACGAGATGCACGCTTTCGACAAAGTTGAGCGCCATCACCACCGCCCCGACCCCCTGTTGCTGCAAGGCCCGCAAGCGGGAAACAAACTCATGCTCGCCGCGATTGACCCACTCGATGATGACCTGACCGGGTCCGGCTTCGGCGATAGCACGGACGAGCGCCGCTTCATTACTGCGCCCCCAGTCAGTGCGCTCCAGCAGCACGGCGACCTTCCGGCCAGCGGCGACACGCAACGCTTCACGCAGCAGAAAGGGGGCGACATCGGCATCCCGCAGCGACAGACGAAAGACATAATTGGGTTGGTAGCCATGCTCGACCACCTTCGCCGCTGCCGCCCAGGGCACCAAATAGGGAATTTGACGCTGATGGATTGTCTCCATCTCGTGAATAATCACGATGCTATGCACGCCGCCCACGACCGCGATCAAACCGGGCCATCCCGCCAGCGTGCGCAAATTCTCCAGCCCCCGGGCCTGATTGCCGAGATGGTCCATCGCGACCAGACGCACCGGCCGTCCCAGCAGCCCACCCTCCGCGTTAATCCGTTCCACGGCCAGTTCCGCGCCACGCAAAATGGCCGCGCCAGCCAACCCGGCTCCGCTGGACAGGTCAGCATTCAGGCCAATGATCAACGGTGCGGGCTGCATGTTCGGTAATGCCTGACGCAGTCGCAACTCCTCGGTTTTCGCCAGCAGGTCGTAACCGATGGTCATGGCGAACGTGCGCGCCAGGGGTGCCAGCCGCTCCTGAAAGCGCTGCCGCGCCTCTGGCGTCAATTCAATCACCTCCACGCCCGCCTGACGGACCTGCTGGAGAAATTCCGCTTCGCGGCGTGCGGTTTCCTGTCGCTCCCAGACCGCCAATTCACCGGCGGTATTCACAATCAGTTCACGCAGTGATTGCGGCAGTTGGGCAAAGACCGATTGACTGGCGGAGAACACATAACCCAGCCAGGCATGGCTGCTGAGCGTCAGATAGTGCTGCACCTCATGAAAGCGCATCCCGACAATCGCCACCAACGGATTTTCCTGGCCGCTTACCGCACCATCCACCAGCGCCTGATAAGTCGCATGAAAATCGATGGGTACCGGAATTGAACCCATGGCCTCGAACTGTTCCATCAGCAAGCGACTTTTCATCACCCGGAAACGGTGGCCGGCGAAATCATCGGGTGTGCGTAACGGATGATTGGCGGTAAAGTGTTTGAAGCCATTTTCCCAAAAGGTAATACCGACCAGGCCAATGCTGCCCAGTTTGCTTAACAAGAGATTACCGGGTTCGCCATCGAGCATGGCGTAGAGTTCTTCGCGGCTGGAAAAATAAAAAGGCAGATCGGCGTATTGCATCGCCGGAATCACCGGGCTGAGTTTAGCGGTCGGCGTCAGGATCAGATCAAGTTCGCCATTCCGCGCCATTTCCACCATCTGCTCATCGTAGCCCAGCTCCTGATCGGGATGAACCGTCACCAGCGCTTGACCGTTGCTACGCTCGGTGATCAGGATCGCAAACCGTTCAGCGGCGGCGTACAGAGCGCTGCCACGACTGATATTGAGTCCGAGGCGCAGGTGATAACGCACCTCTGGCGTTACCGACGGTTGAGTCACCACAATGACCTTATCGGACTGCCGCCAGAGCGCCAGCCCGATCAGTCCTGCCAACAGCAGGAGGATAACCACTCTGCCCAGTACGTTCCGCATGATCGTTCCCCTGGAATCTATGATCGTCTTTCCGGTTGATCAGTGGACATTCCGAACCACCCCGGCGCTGCGCGCCACCCCTCCTTGGCTAAGGAGGGGAATCTGGAAATCCCGCGATCATTGGGAAGGACAATAACCCTGAAAAAATCAGGCGAATATTTTGCCACAGATGGACGCGCAGCGTGGGACTGGCGAGATCAGCGTCCTTTGGCCATCAATCCATCCAGAGCCATCACCAATTCCGGCACCGGTCGATCCTGAAAAACCCCGCACGCGGCGCCCCGCACCGGATCCATACCGCGCAGGAACAGGTAAAACACCCCGCCAAAATGCTGCTCGTAGTGGTAATCCGCGACCCGCAGACGCAGATAGCGATGCAGCGCCACGGTATAAATCAGATATTGCAGCACATACGCCTCGCGGGCCATTGCCTCGGCCAGGCGCTCCGGCTGATAGGCCGCCGCTTCCGGTCCCAGCCAGTTGGATTTGTAATCGACCAAGTAAAACCGCCCGTCCGCTTCAAACACCAAGTCAATAAAGCCCTTCATGTAGCCACGCAGGGGACTGAATTGCAGCCGGTCGATCATCTCCCGGAAGGGATCCACGGCGTAGCCATAGCGCTCCAGCAACCGGCGCAGGGTTTCAACGCGCAGGTTGGCGATGGGGTAATAGAACTCCATCTCGTTGATGCGCCGATCCAGCGTCACCGTACCCAGTTGCAGCCCGTTCCCATCCAAGGGCGTCGCCAGCACCCGTTCCACCCAGTCGGCAACGGTCGGCGTCCACACTTCGGCATCCAGGCCATGGCTGGTCAAGGTTTTCCGAACCCGTTCCCCCAGTTGTTCCGGGTCGCGGCGGCTGAAATCCAGCCGCTCGAAAATCGCGTGTAGACAGGTGCCAGATCGGGCGCCACGGGGAAAGTTGAACCGATCATGCCGGGATTCCAGCATCAGCGCCGCTTCGCCCGGCGCGACCGTGGCCATATCGTAATCCGGCGTTTCCATAGACAGGCCGGAGGTCAGCGAGGTAAAGCTGCCCACCCGCCAGAATTCGGCAGGTGGTTGCGCCAACGTCCGCGCCTGCAACTCCGGTTCGGCCACTGCCGGCGGCTGATAGCGGCTGCCGGCTTCCTGGGGAAGCGGCGTCAAGGCCACCGTTCCGCTCGCGGCTTGAAATACCGTCTGAAGATCGCTCGCAAACGCCGCCGGCGTGAGCTTGTTGAATCGTTCCCGGGCGACCTCCAGCGCATCCTGCGAAGGTCCCGCCACCACCGGATGATGCAGCAACCAGGCCGCCGGAGCCGTGTCAGCGTCCTTGACCTGTCCCCAAACCACCGTGCAACGCTGTTTGGCGCGGGTTAGCGCGACATAGAACAACCGCAGACTCTCGGCCATTTCCTCGCGGCGAGCCAGCTTCACTGCCGGATCATCCTCCCCCGCGCCAATGGCGAGAATGGAGCGGCGGGAATCCTTGGGATCGTGATACAGCAAGCCCTCCCCTTCCTTCCCGGCCCGCAGTCGGCCATCCCACAGGAACGGGCAGAACACCACTTCGTATTCCAGCCCCTTGCTCTTGTGGACGGTCACGATCCGCACCAGATTCTCATCGCTTTCCAGCCGCAACTGCTGCTCCTCATCCCGAT
>JAIFNF010000238.1 GCA_020047885.1 Gammaproteobacteria bacterium
TGGATGCCGAGTTACGGCAGCGCGGTTCGCGGCTGATTCTGCGCCAAGGCGGCAGTCTGACCCAGCTTCGGCAACTGTTGTCGGAAACCGGGGCGGTCGCCGTGTACTGGAATCGGCGGTATGAGCCGGTCATTACGGCGCGTGACCAAGGTGTTAAAGCCGCGCTCCGAGCCGATGGCGTGATTGCGGAGAGTGCACAAGCCGCCTTACTGGTCGAGCCGTGGACACTGTTGAAGGCGGACGGGACACCTTATCAGGTCTTCACGCCCTTCTGGAAAGCGTGCCTGCAAAAGTTGCCGCCGGTGGCACCGTTGCCGGTTCCGACGTTGACCGCACCGCAACAATGGCCTGGTTCGTTGCCACCACTCAAGGCGCTGGATCTGCTGCCGCACAGTCCGTGGGATGCCGGATTGGCGGCGGCCTGGCAACCGGGGGAAGCCGGCGCACAGGCGCAGTTGGCGCAGTTCTGCGAAAGCGCACTAACGGGCTACGCCCAGTGGCGGGATTGGCCAAGCCGGGAAGGCGTCTCCCGGTTGTCACCCTACCTGCATTTTGGCGAGATCAGTCCCCGGCAAATTTGGGCTGCCGCAACGGAGGCGATGGGTGGTGATCCCCTCGCGAACAAGGGCGCGGAAACTTATCTACGGGAAATTGGCTGGCGGGAATTTGCCCACTATGTGCTGTACCACTGGCCCCACACGACTGAGCAGCCACTTCAGGAACGCTTCGCTGCCTATCCATGGCGTGAGGAATATGCCGGGTTGTTGCAGGCTTGGCAGCAGGGCCGGACCGGTTATCCGATGGTCGACGCCGGGATGCGGCAACTCTGGCAGACCGGCTGGATGCACAACCGGGTGCGGATGCTGGTCGCTTCGTTCCTCGTCAAGAATGGCCGGATCCCCTGGCAGGAAGGCGCTCGCTGGTTCTGGGACACGCTGGTGGATGCGGATCTGGCCAGTAATACCTTGGGCTGGCAATGGACGGCGGGTTGTGGGACGGATGCCGCGCCCTATTTTCGGGTGTTCAATCCGTTCCTGCAGGGCGCGAAGTTTGATCCGGAGGGCGCATATATCCGCCGCTGGATTCCCGAACTGGCGGCGTTGCCGGCAGCAACGATTCATCAGCCCTGGACGGCGTCAACCCGGCTGGATTATCCCGCCCCGGTGATCGATTTCGCTGCCAGCCGAGCGGAAGCACTGCACGGTTGGGATCAAATTCGCGGTAGAACCCAGTGATCTTCCGACCGCCGGGATGCGGTCGGAATTGAGAGCGATCAGGGCAACGATGGCAACCGCTGTTCAGCCAGGCCAGCCGCCTGACTATCCGGGTAGACCTGAATCAGCTTTTGCAAAACTTCCCTGGCTCGTGCGGTATCGCCCAGCCCCTCGTAAATGTAGCCGAGTTTAAGTAGCGCATCCGGGAGTCGCTTACTCTGTGGATAACGCAATCCCAGGTTAATGAAGGTTTCCCGGGCAGCGTCATACTCCCGGTTTCGGTAATAAGACTCGCCGAGCCAATACTGGGCGTCGTCAGCCAGTTGGCCGGTCGGATAAGCCTTCAGGAAGCGCTGGAAATCCGCGATGGCCTCGGGGTGGCGACGCGCCCGTAACTGATCCAGCGCCGCATCAAAATCGCCCGTTTCCGTCCCCGTTGTCGCCGCGACTGATGCGGCCGGAACCTGGGACGGTGGCTCTGCAACTGGCGCGGTGGGAATCGTTGGTGACGGCGCAGTCACTGAAGGCGGTTGAACCGGTGCTGGAGTGTCCGCAATGGCCGATGGTTGCCCGGTTGATGGGGGAGGCGCTGAAGCCGTCGCCGCACGCTCTCGCTGTAAGCCCTCGACCTGATGACGGTAGAGTTCCAGTTCCCCGCGGATATAGCGAACTTCCAGTTCCAGTTGCTCAATGCGCTGCAACAACTCCAGCGTCAGCGCACGATCCGGGACTTGCGCCCAACCTGTGCCGGGCAGCACTAGGCTGCCCAGCAGGCTCACGATCAGCCAGGAAAAACCCGGTTTGGACATCGGGGCTGATCCGGTCTAGTAAACAATTTCCACACGCCGGTTGAGCGCATGGCTTTGCTCATCATAACCGCCGGCTGCCGGTCGTTCTTGACCATAGCTGACCACCCGGACTTGTTGAGGCGGAACCCCCATGGCGTTCATCACCTGGCGTACCGCATTCGCCCGCCGCTCGCCTAGGGCAATGTTATATTCGCGGCTACCCCGGTTGTCCGTGTGGCCTTCGAGCTGCGTAATAATCCGCGGGTTCTTCGCCAGATAGCGGGCATTCGACTCAATCACCGTTTGGCCTTCCGGACGGATGTCAGCCCGGTCGAAATCGAAGTAGACAATGCGGTCCGCAGATAGGACGCTGCCACCCGCCGAAGCCTGTCCCGGCTGTCCCGGTTGTCCCGGTTGTCCCGCGGCTGCCGCGCCAGGGTAGCTACCACTGGTGTCGTAGCTGTCATAGCCGCCTGGTGCCTGGCCATAGGCATAGCTGTAAGCTTCCTGTCCCGGTTGCGCGGTAACATCGGGTTGGGCAGTAGCCGTGGTATCCAGTTCAGTCTGCTCGGTGTTCTCGCCGGTCGAGGCACAACTGGCCAGCAGTGCCAGCGCGGCAGCGGCCAGCAGCGGCCGGATGAAAGAGTGCATGGTGATTCTCCCCGTTATGTCAAAGTTAAAGAGTTAATCAATTTGAAATCAACGGCCATAGGGAGCCCAGGCCGGGTCGCGGGCGACGCCGCGCAAGACGATATCCTGCCGAACGGTGCCGTCCACGGAGACGGCGGCCAACCGCTGACCGTTGGAGTAGATAATCATTTTACCGTTCGGCGCGAAACTGGGCGATTCGTCGGTGCCGCCCGGGGTCAAAACCCGGAACTGACGATTTTGCAGGTCCATGACGGCAATATGAAACCGGCCGCCGCGCCGATGCATCATCGCAATATAACGCCCATCCGGTGAAACCGCTGGCCGGGCGTTGTAATCCCCCTCGAAAGTCAGACGCTGCGCTGCGCCACCGCCGGAACCGATCCGGTACAACTGCGGCGATCCTCCGCGATCCGAGGTAAATACGATACTGCCATCGGGCAGCCAAACCGGCTCCGTGTCGATAGCGCCGTTGGTGGTCAAGCGCACCGGCGACGGCGAACCGAGGCCAGCAGCGTAGATTTCCGGGTTGCCGTCCTTGGATAGCGTGAACGCCAGTCGTTGACCGTCCGGCGACCAAGAGGGTGCGCCGTTAATGCCAGGCGCGGCTGAAACGACCTGACGAGCGCCGGTGTAGACATTCTGGATGATGATTTGCGGACGCCGACCCTCGAAGGAAACGTAGGCCAGTTTCGACCCATCCGGCGACCAGGCGGGCGACATGATCGGCTGACCGGAACGGACAATGATCTGGGGATTCTGGCCGTCGACGTCCGCAACCGCCAGGTACCAGGAACCGCCGCCACCGGCCACGAAGGCGACACGGGTACCCGCGAGACCTTTTTCGCCGGTGAGCTTTTCATAGATCAGATCACTGATCTTATGGGCGACTGGCCGCAGTTGGTTGGCCGGTACATCGAAAGACAGGTTCAGCAACTGCCCGCCCTGAGCGCCCGTCAACTGAAATTGGACGACATAGCCCCGCGAGCCGCCCGGACTGGCCTGACCGGTGACCGAGTAATCCGCCGGGGTTTGTGGCGGTTGGGGGGCGATCTTGCCGGTACGCTGCAAATTGGCCGCGATGATTCCGGCGATGTTTTCAGGCGCACCGCCGCTAAAGGGCGTGATGGCGATGGGGATGCCCTTACCTTCGATGCCCTTGGTGATGTCGATGGTCAATTGAGCATAAACCCCACTGCTCGCCAATGACAGTACGAGCAGCCATAATAGTTTAAGCATCGGATTCAATGGTTAACCTCCTGGTTTGAAACGGAAATTAAAAGTACGGAATTTAGCGAGCACTTCGGTATCCGCCGGGGCGGGCAGTGGGGAGGCCTTTTGTACGGCGGCTACGGCGGAGTTATCAAACGCGGTATCGCCGCTGCTTTGCACAATTTGCACGTCAGTGACGGCTCCGGACGATGTCATGGAGATGCGTAGCGTACAGGATTGATCGGCGTTGCTGTCTATCGGTTTGGACCAGTGGCGTTCTACCCGCTGCTTGATGATGCCCGCGTGGCGAAGTATGGCTTCCTTGACGAATTGTTCACGCGCCGCGAGTTCCTCAGCCAACTTGCGGGCTTCTTCCGCCTTGCGCTTGGCCTCAGCTTCGGCCTTACGTTTGGCTTCAGCGGCTTCCGCCTCGGCTTTACGTTTCGCCTCTTCCGCCGCCTTACGTTTGGTTTCAGCGGCAGCATCGGCCTCAGCTTTGCGTTTAGCGTCAGCTTCGGCTTTGCGCTTGGTTTCAGCAGCAGCAGCATCAGCCTCGGCTTTGCGTTTAGCGTCAGCTTCGGCTTTGCGCTTGGTTTCAGCAGCAGCATCGGCCTCGGCTTTACGTTTAGCGTCAGCTTCGGCTTTGCGCTTGGTTTCAGCAGCAGCATCGGCCTCGGCTTTGCGTTTAGCGTCAGCTTCGGCTTTGCGTTTGGCCTCTTCAGCCGCCTTACGCTTGGTTTCAGCAGCGGCCTCAGCCTCGGTTTTGCGTTTGGCTTCCTGAGCGGCTTTACGTTTCGCTGCTTCTGCTTCGGTTTTACGCTGGGTTTCAGCAGCGGTTTCCGCCCTGGCCTTGCGTTGAGCCTCTTCGGCTACCTTGCGCCGTTCCTCAGATCTACGTTGTTTATCAGCCTCCTGCCGGGCTTCTTCCGCAGCTTTGCGCCGTTCTTCGACCTTGCGTTGTTCGTCAGCCTCGCGGCGGGCTTCTTCTGCCGCTTTGCGCCGTTCATCGGCTCGACGCTGTTCTTCCTTACGCTGTTTCTCGGCTTCCTGCCGGGCTTCTTCCGCCTCTTCCCTGCGTGCTTCTTCTTTCTTGCGCTGTTCCTCGGCCTCTCGACGCACTTCCGCCTCTTCCCGGCGCGCTTCTTCTTTCTTGCGCTGTTCCTCAGCCTCTCGACGCACTTCCGCCTCGCGGTGCGCTTGTTCAGCCTTACGCTCCGCCTCTTCCGCACGCTGGCGACGCACTTCCGCCTGTTGACGTTCCTCGGCTTCCTGGGCGGCCTTCGCCAACTTGGCCTGTCGCTCGGCTTCCTTGCGCTGAAGCTGACGTTCCTGTTCAGCCAGTTCCTCCAACTCCTCACGAATCGCCACTTCGTCGACGACTTCCGCCGGTATCGCCTCGGCCTCCACCGGGACTTGATGCGGTGCCTCGGCTAAATTCAGGTTGAAGATCAACAACGCCCCAATAACGACATGCAGGATCGCCGCAAAAACCGTGGCGATGACATCCTGCTGGCGCGATTGGCGTTCCAAAGACATGGTGGCGAACTACCGACCGTTCGACGAATCCGGCGGCGCGGTAGACAACCCGACTTTGACCGCGCCTACCCCCTTTAACGCCGCCATCGCTTCGATCACTTGTTCATAGCGCACTTCCCGATCGGCGCGAACCAGCACTGGCGGTTGCGGCTTGCGGTTCAGGTGTTGCTGAATTTCCCCGTAACGCGGCTCCAGGGTCTTGCACTGCACCGACTTGGCCTGTTCCGAACCAATGTTCAAATGGCAGGAACCGTCCTTCTGCACCGACATGACCACCACTTCGCTTTCCTGCTGCTGGGTGTCCAGCGCTTCCGCCGGAGCCTTGGGCAAGTCCACTTCAACGCCCTGATTGAGCAGTGGTGCCGTGACCATGAAAATCACCAGCAGCACCAGCATGACGTCGATGTAGGGGACGATATTGATTTCCGCTTTCAGGCGGCTGTGCGAACTGCGCCGAGCCATGATTCAACCCTGACCCGCTGAGGCGCGGGCGGCAGCATCCGCATGACTTTTCCGCAGGCTGTAGGACTGGCGTTGCAGGATGTTGGAGAACTCTTCCATAAAGGTCTCATAACGGTTGGCGAGTCGGTCGACATCGTGCGCATAGCGGTTGTAGAAAATCACGGCAGGAATGGCCGCAAACAGACCCATGGCGGTCGCGATCAGCGCCTCGGCGATGCCCGGTGCCACCTGCGCCAACGTCGCTTGCTGGGTGGCACCCAGCGCGATGAACGCGTTCATGATGCCCCACACGGTGCCGAACAGACCGATATACGGACTGGTGGAACCCGCGGTTGCCAGCAGGGGGATATACATTTCCAGTTCATCCAGTTCCCGCGAACCGGCAGCCCGCATGGCGCGTTGTGCGCCACTGACCACCGATTCCGGATCCATGGTCGGCTGACCACGCAGTCGCAAAAATTCCTGGAAACCGGCCAGAAAAATAGCATCCATCCCGGTCACCGGTTCTTTCTGGTGGTTGATCCGCGCATACAGCGACGCCAGATCAATGCCGGACCAAAAATCATCCTCGAACTGGTCACCCGCTTGGCGAGCCGACGACAGCACCAGATGTTTTTTAACAATCACCCACCACGAACCCAGCGAAATCACCACCAGCCCCAGCATGATCAGTTGCACGATCA
>JAIFNF010000013.1 GCA_020047885.1 Gammaproteobacteria bacterium
AGGGGCAGAGCGATTTCATCGACCTGTTCAAACCACCCGAACCAGAGTAGCGGAAATTCGTCATCGGCCTTGACGGGCAATGACCGATCAAAGGCCGGGGCGGCTTCATAAGCGATAAAACCAGCGGCATATCCCCCTTCCCGCTGAATGCCATCTTCCAGTTGGCGAATCAGTGGCAGCGTTTCCTCGATATGTCGGGTCGTCAAAATGCGCCGGAGTCGGGTGAATTCCAGCCATGTCCCGCGCTGAGCATCGCGCATCACCACCCGGACGGGGGGAAGAGGCTGATTCATATAAGAAAACAGGGTTGGGTGTGACCGGGCAGGGCGCTATTGGGCATGGCGTGCGTTTCCTTGTAATAACGTGGGTAGCGAATTCGTTAGAGTGGTCTGTACAAATCAGTCAAAGCGGATTAGGATAAATCCGAAATTTTTGTAAATGTCAATTCCTTTTCGGGGGCGCAACCATGACCATTGGCAGTGTCCATACCAGTGATTCTCCGGCTTACGTGCCGCTGGTTCGCAGTGGCGGCGAAAAGCCTGGCTGTCAGTGCGGTCAGCCGGGTTGTCAGTGCGCAACGACTGGTGGTCGTGCCGCAGCGCAAGGCGATCCACAAACCGGCAGTACCCGCAATGGCAACACTGCCGAAACCGATCAGCCGGTTGCTAAAGCTAAAGCAGCGGCAGCTACCGCCAAAACTCAGCTCAGTGAGCCGGAACTGGCGATGGTGCGCGAGTTGAAGCAGCGGGATCAACACGTGCGTCAGCATGAAATGGCGCACATGGCTGCCAGCGGCGGCCTGGCGCAGGGCGGTCCTAACTATAGCTATCAACGCGGTCCGGACGGGCAAAATTACGCCGTGGGTGGCCATGTCAATCTCGATATTTCCCCCGGTAAGACCCCTGAAGAAACCCTGCAGAAAGCTCAGACCATTCGCGCTGCCGCCATGGCGCCTTCTGATCCCTCCGGCGCTGATCGGGCGATAGCCGCCCGCGCTACGCAGATGGAATCGAAAGCGCGTATTGAACTGATTGATCCGAAGACGGCAAAATCGGAGCAGCCCAGCGAGCAAGAGGATGATTCACCGGCAAGTCGACTGGGCCGACAAATTCTGGCAGCGATTACCCCGCAAGCGGCATCATTCCTGCATGTAATGGCTTGACCTTCTTTTTGGCAAACCACTGAGCGATCGCGGGGGTATTTTCGATTTTTATTAAATGTTAGTTGTAAAATACAAATAAAAAGGATAAACTTCTGATCCATGGAACTTGAGAGGCGAAGGGATTCAATCACGCTGAAATCTGACCTGTTAAGAAGGAGAACGCCATGGGATGTGCACGCTGGAATCATAATGACTGGAGCGACTACGCGACCGATACGTCGCGCAAGACCACCGACGCGGTATTTGCGTCGCGGTCGATAGCGCCGGAACTTGATCCGCTCGATGTTGGCATACGCGAATCGCGGGATTCCGACGAAAACCCCGAAGCCACGGCGATCATTGTCGGATTGGACGTGACCGGCTCGATGGGGATGATCGCTGACGCCCTGGCTCGCCAGGGGCTGGGGACGCTGGTTGAGGAAATCCTGGCTCGGCGGCCGGTGCCTGACCCGCATATTTTATGTATGGGTATTGGCGATGTGCTTTATGACCAAGCGCCGCTGCAAGTCACGCAGTTCGAGGCCGATATCCGCATCGCCCGGCAATTGGAGCGACTGTGGCTGGAAAAAGGCGGGGGTGGCAATGCCTATGAGTCCTACAATCTGCCCTGGTATTTTGCGGCAACCCACACCCGGACTGACTGCTTCGAGAAGCGGGGCCGCAAGGGCTATCTGTTCACGGTAGGTGACGAGGAGCCACCGCCGGATTTATCGGCCAAGGCGATTGGCCGGGTGATCGGCGACCGGTTGCAACGCAACTTCACATCGCCGGAGCTGCTGACGATGGTCAGCCGCATGTACCACGTCTTTCATGTGATTGTTGAGGAAGGTTCACACGCCCGCCATGATCCGCGAGGGGTGCGGAATCGCTGGACTGAGTTGCTGGGTCAGCGGGTGATTGGCCTGGCCGACCATACCCGACTGGCGGAGGTCGTGGTGTCGGCGATCGAAATCAATGAGGGCCGTGACCGGGAAGATGTGGCCAGCAGTTGGTCCCGGGAAACCGCCCGCGTGGTGCAACGCGCCATGCAGACACTGGAGCCAACCGGACGCGCCGGAGCGCGTGGCGTGCGGTTTTAGGGACAAGGAGAACTGGTGATGAGTCTCGACAAAACCGCGCAGGTGGTGATCGGTGCGCAGTTTGGCGACGAGGGGAAAGGACGGCTGGTTGACTATTATGCCGCCCTTGACCATGACCGCCTCGTCGTCCGTTTTAACGGCGGGGCGCAGGCCGGTCATACGGTCATTACGCCGGATGGTCGGCGGCACGTGTTCAGCCATGTGGGGAGCGGTGCGTTCGCGGGAGCGGCTACTTTGCTTTCCCGATTCTTCGTCGCTAACCCGATCCTGTTCTTAAAGGAACGAGCCGGGTTGGCCAGATTGGGGGTAACGCCCATCGTGCTGATCGATCCGGCCAGCCCGGTGACCACGCCCTATGACATGCTGATCAACCAGATTATTGAACGGGAACGGGGAACGAGCCGACATGGCAGTTGTGGAATCGGTTTCGGCGAAACGCTGGAGCGCAATCTGCGGCCGGATTATGCGCTGACGGTGGGCGAACTGGCGCAGGAAGGGTTGGCGGATCAGCTTAATGCGATCCGCCGGGACTATGCGCCGGGGCGTCTGGCGCAACTGGGTTTTGGCGAGGTCTACCGCCAGGAGATAGCGCTGTTTGAATCCGACGCGATTCTGGAGCGCTATGTTGAAGATGTTCAGCGCTTTCTCCAAGCAGTGACCGTGACCGTGGCGGCTACGGCCATCCGGGGGCGGTCACTCATTTTTGAAGGCGCTCAGGGCTTGCTACTTGATCAGGAGCGCGGCTTTTTCCCCTATGTCACCCGCTCGTATACCGGTCTGCGTAATGTTTTAACGCTGGCGGCGGAGTGGGGGTTGGCGCGACTGGAAGTCACTTACACGACCCGCGCTTATTTGACCCGGCATGGCGCGGGTCCCCTGCCGGGGGAATTGCCGGAGAAACCTTGGCCGGGCGTGATCGATCAAACCAATGTGCCGAATGATTATCAGGGTACGTTACGGTTCGCCTGGCTGGATCTGGATCTGCTCGGACGCGCCATCGCTGCCGATTTAAGCGATACGCGTCACGTTCCAGAAATACGGATTCAACCCCAGTTGGCGGTGAATGGCCTGGATCAGGTGGATCATGGCGGGGTGACTTATCAGCAAGGCGGGCGCGGTCATCAGGCGGGCTGGGAGACATTCATTGATGCCATTGCCAGGGCTACGCCGGTTAAACCAGCGCTGCTGGGCTGGGGGGCGGATCGGGGTGCGCTGATGCCGTTTCCATCAGGAAAAGCGCCTGCCGGTATTTCGCCACGGCGGCTCGGTGCATTGGAGCAATTTGGGGAGACGGAACCGGTTGTTTGAACCGGGATAGCAGGCGTTTTCCCGGCCAGTCGATGACTGGATTATCGAACCCCAGCCGGGGGGCGGGTTGCAGCGGAACAATGGGCAAGCGGGGCAGGAATTTCCTGATGACGGGATTGAGTGAAACAGCGGTGTTCCCGCTGGCTCTAATGGTTTCCCAGTTCTGGCGCAGGGATGCATCTGCTTTACGACCGGCGAACAACATAAAATTGGTGGTCAACGCCTGATCATCTTCCAGGTCGCTGAGTCGAACCTTCTCGGCGTCAACGTCCGCCAGGGCACCGGGATGAATAAACAGTAGCGGTTCGAGATCAGCCTGATTCAGCCGTTCCAGCCACTCGTTCAGGCGATAAGTCTTCGCGTAGGGATGGAGAAACAGATCCGCTAAACCGGCGTCGAAAGCGGTTTCTGGCGCGGTGTCCAGACAGTCCCGGAAGCGACTACCCTCTCTGGCCTTTCGGCAAAGTGCTTTAACCCGCCGCACGTCCCGGATCTGGAGCAGTTGCAGGGCTAGACGCACCGCCTGAATAGCGCTTCTCGCGCCCCGACTGTAGACCATGAGCCTGACGAAACCGCCCGGTTTCAACAGCGCGTGCAGATTGCGCAAAGCGGTCAGGTCATCGCGGATGTGATGGATGACCCCATAGCAGTCGATGAAGTGAAACACGCGCTCGCCAAATCGGTCGGTCGCCTGATTTAAATCGCCTTCGACAAAATCGACATTGAAATAGCCGTGCAACCAGGTATGTTGTTGCGCTCGGCGAAGATTGGTTTTGGATAGATCCAGTGCGGTGATCCGCGTCTGTGGGTTAGCGACAGCGGTCGGGTAGGGGGCGAAACTGCCCGATCCCGCGAGGAGAATCTGGGCGAACCGGGGATCGAGCCGCTCACCGTTAAACCGCGCCCAGAGCGCCTCCAGATTCAACGCATAGGTATCGCAACCCCGGATCGAGGCCAGTCGTGGGAAGTCGGGATAAACATGGTTCTCGTAATGTGCTTTGACGGTTGCCGCCGGGGTGAATGAGTTGCTGGTCGTCATATTCTCAATTTCCTGTTTTAACTATTATAAAATCAAAAAGTTCTATAGAGTATGCGTAATTTCAGGCTTACCACTCTGTTCTATTGATCTAACTGATAATCCCCCATGTCTATCCAACTTACGATTGCTGTAACGCAACTCATCAGCCGCCGCCGCCCGACGCTGGTCTCGCTCATCGGTATTTCCCTGGGCGTCGCGTTTTTCCTGGCGGTGTCTTCCCTCATGCGCGGCTCCGAATTGGATTTTATCAAGCGGCTGATTGACAACAGTCCACATATTACCGTCTCTGATGAATACCGTAAACCGGGTGAACAACCGGCTCGGCAACAGTGGCCGGAAGGGGCGGTTGAAGTGCGGCGGGTCAAGCCGTTGACCGAAGTACGCGGGATTCGTGGCCATATTCAAAAACAGGCTTTTATTGAATCTCTGCCCGGCCTGCGCGTGGCTCCGGTGTTACTGGGTTCCGTAGTGCTGACCTTTGCTGGTCGTATTGAAGGCGTGACGCTCAATGGCGTCGTACCGGATAAAATGCAGGGCGTCTCCACTATTGAGGATAAGCTCACTCACGGTTCTCTGGACGCACTGGACGCCAACCCGAATGGTATTATTATCGGCGAAGGGCTGGCGAAAAAATTCGGCCTGGCCATGGGCAGTGTCATCAATGCGTCTGCGCCGGGCGGCGAAGTGCGCACCCTGAAAGTGGTCGGCATTTTCCGCACCGGCAACGCTAATTATGATGAATCCCAAACCTTCGTCCTGCTCAAACGGGCGCAGGGGTTACTAGATCGCGCCAACCGGATTAACCGCTTTATTTTGCAACTTGATGATCCCTACGCTGCCCGCGAAATCGCCGCCGTCATTGAGCAACAGGGTGGTTATAAAGCGGTGTCCTGGCAGGAAGCCGCCGAAGATATTATGAGTGTGCTGCTGGTGCGCAATCTGATCATGTACAGTGTGGTGTCAGCCATTCTAGTGGTCGCGTCTTTTGGCATCTACAACACTATCTCCACTATCGTTATGGAGAAAATTCATGACATCGCTATTCTCAAATCCATGGGTTTTCACGCCCGCGACATCCGCCAGATTTTTCTCGCCGAGGGCATGATTTTAGGCATCCTGGGCAGTCTGATGGGCGTAACGCTGGGCATTGGCCTGATGTGGCTGCTGATGCAAGTCGAAATCAAGCCGCCCGGTGCCACCGATATTGTGCATTTACCGATCTACTGGGGCTGGGAGCAATACCTGCTGGCGGCCAGTTTTGCTATGACTTCCGCAGTCGGCGCGGCCTATTTGCCGGCGCGCAAGGCTGGGCGGGTGCAACCGGTGGCGATTTTACGGGGAATGGCGTGAAACGACGGCTTGACCGAACGAGTGGCGGCGCAGACTGGCAAGCTACTCAGTCTCAACGGCGACTACACCTTTGCGCAGGTGCATCGCCGACTGATGGAGCGCTGGGGCGAACGCTTCGCACTGACCCGCGCCGTGCAACGGATATTGCGTTCGATGGTCAGCTGGGGCACATTGCAGGAAGGAACAACGGCAGGCGGGTATCGATCCCGGCTCCAACAAATTTCGGTGACGGAACCGGTAACGCTGCTACCGCTCGAAGGATTGTTGCACGCCGAGGGGCATGGGTTGGATTGAGCCGTGTAGGTTGGGTTGCTGTCTTTTTGGCAACCCAACATTCAATCAACCGGTATAACTGACTGCTGCACTGGAGACCGCGCCATGATCTGTTATGGGTGATTGAGCGTTCATCAATGGCTCGGCTCCGGTGAGCAAAGACGTTATACTCAAGGCAATGAAGAACTATCAATGAGTAGAAAAGAGATCATCAAAAATATAATTGCTGAATAGAGTTGTTCATCAATAAAATCACCTAACTTATTGAACTAAAAATGAGTTTTTGAGGTTCCAGAGGCCGGCAGCGGCAAAAATAAAG